>CADEHD010000049.1 GCA_902827055.1 uncultured Chloroflexota bacterium
CCGGCCGCGTAGCGGAACACCCAGACATCGCAGGCCGCGTGCTCCAGGACGTACTGCGTGGCCTCGTCCATCTGGAAACGCCCGAAGGGGCCACCCGAGCCGAGCCCGACGGCGATGGCGTCTACCTCGGCAGCCGCGGCCTCATCGACGATGGCCGGACCGGCGTGGCGCGCCTGCAACAACTCGCCCCGCAACTTCACCTTGTGCTCCTCGGCCAGGCGCTCGGCACGCTCAAGCACGGCCTCACCGTGCTCGGCCTCCTCAGGGAGGTCGGCGTCGAGGGCTTGCGCGCGTGGCACCTCGATGATGTGAAGCGCGGCCACGCGGGCCTTCGTCGTGCGCGCAATCTCGCAGACCGTCGCGAGCGCGCTATAGGAAGCCTCGGACCCGTCGACGGGCACGAGGATCGAATGTACGGACTTGAGTGGATCCACCCTGGACACCCGCGCTCCTAGCGACCCTGGCGCTGCGCCAGCTGGTATCGCACGAACGCGTTCAGCAGGAGGACGACCCCAAGGACGTACCCCATGCGACTCGCGTCCGCGGCGGCTGTCACGATTAAGGCGAGCGCGCCGGTTGCTGCCGACGCGCCCGCCACCAGTAGGTCTGATCGTCCCATGCTCTACTCCACCGCGGGAGGGCCCCGCTGAAGGTCCGAGCGCACGAGGCGACGCTAGGCCGTGCTCTGCGGCGTGTCAATCGACGCGAGCGGCTGCGGCCTGCCCCCCGTGTTACGGAGCAGACGGGTGGCACCCCACACCGCGAGCGCCGCCAGGGGGATCATCCACCAGCCGAAGGCCCCGGCCACGAGCACGGCGAGACCGAGCGACCGCAGGGCATCGAGGGATGCGTCCCACGCCTCGGCGACGGGAGCGAAGGTGCCGGGGGTCGTCGTGGTCTGCGCCACGACGGGGCTGAGGCTGACGGTGAGCGTGGACATATCGGCGAGCCGGCGCAGGCCCGCGAGGCGACCGTCGGCCCGCTCGATCTGCGCTCGCGTCTGGTTCAGGCGGTCCTGAATCTGGAGGATATCGGCGGTGGTCCGCGCGGACCCGAGCATCTCGATGTAGCGCGCCTCCACGGCGCGGAGGTTTCGCAGCGTCGCCTCGAGGTCAGTGACGTCGCCGGTCACGTCCTGCGACCCGGTGCTGATCGAGCGCACCTCGACGGCGACGCCGCGGAGCTGCGCCACAACGTCGTCGAAGCGGTTGGCCGGCACGCGCAGCGTGAGCGAGGCGCCGCCCTGCGGTGGCCGCGGCATGGTGACCTGCGGTTCCGAGCGCTCGTCGACGCCAGTGCGGGGCGCAACGGTCGGGTCGCCCTGGCGCCCGAAGAAGCGGGACTCGGAGACGAATCCGCCGGCGCCAGTTGCGATGGAGCTGACACGTTCGAACGACTCGGTGACGGACTCCACCTGGAGGTCGATCGTGCCGGTGCGGATGATCGACCTCCCCAGGAAGTCCAGACTCGGCATCGCCGGCTCAGCGGGTGGGGCGCCCGTGGCGGCCGCCGCACCCGGCGCGGCGGGCGCCGGAGCACCGTTCCGCTGCGCCTCACCCGCGGCTGATCGGAGGGCGCCCTCGGAAACGGCGGGTGCGTTCTGCTTGGCGTCAGTCGGCGCTACCAGGTCCGCCGCGCCGCCAGGCATGACCGCAGGCTCGACGGCGGAGCTCGAGGTGCCCGCGGCGCCCGGGCTCGAGCGCACGGACTGCAGCTCGGCCTCGCCTGCGCACGCGACCAGCGCGCCGGACAGCAACGCGATGCCCGCGACGGCGCTCAGGCCCCATCTGGCGGGTCGACGGCGCCCGGCGCGGACCCCGGGTGTTCGTGGCTCATCGTGTGGGCTGGTGGACATCGGAACCTCCCATCGTCAGAACCGCAGAAACGGTCGTGTGGATGAGACGGTGGCGATGCCCGCGTGGTTCCCGAGATCGGCGAAATGGGGCGGTCGGCCTCGGGTACCCGAGTGCCGGCGGTTGGGAGCCTGGCGGGGTCTAGTGGAGCTGCTCGATCCAGGCATCGACGCGCCCGCTGCGCACTTCGAGGAACCCCACTGTTCCCAGCTGCGTGTTCAGGTTGCGCGGGTAGGTGGGCGACCCGGAGTTCACGATGAGCACGCCGCGCAGGGTCTGCACCAGCGGGGTGTGCGTATCGCCGGCTACGACCACGTGCACGGGGCCCTCGAAATGGCGCTGGAGACGCGTCTCCAGCTTGGCGCTGGGGAGCTCGAGGTGCGAGAAGTCGTGCGTCATCCCGACGCGGATGCCGTCGATATCGAGGATTTGGTTGTAGGCGAGGCGCGGGTCGTTGGGCGCGATCGTCCGGCCGGACGTGCCGTCGTCGCCATTCCCGCGGACGCCGAGGACCGGCGCAACCTGCTCGAGCCAGTCGAGCACCACGACATCGTGCATGTCGCCGGCGTGGAGGATCAGGTCAACGCCACGAAAGACCTCATACACCTCGTCCCAGAGCGACCGCCGCGCCTCGGGGACGTGGGTGTCCGTGATCAGGCCGATGCGCATGTCGCCACTGAACTCGTGGCGCTGAATCCAGGGGCGTTCGCCGCTCTTGTCTGTCGTCATGGCGCCATTCTACGCGGACTCGCCCAAGGCGGCGGACGATCCGCGCACAACGCCGGAACGCGTCGAATGCGAGGCGTTTTCCCCCTCGCTACACTGGAGGCCAATTCACGATGACTTCACGCGATATGGAACTCGCCCCGGGGGCCCTATGACTTCGAATCCCGCCTCGAGCAACGGCAGCCGCGCAGACAACGGCGCAGGTGGCGAGACCGCCACGTGGACCGTGAAGGCGGGCCTGGCGCAGATGCTCAAGGGCGGCGTCATCATGGACGTGGTGACGGCCGAGCACGCCAAGATCGCCGAAGAGGCCGGGGCCTGCGCCGTCATGGCCCTGGAGCGCGTGCCGGCGGACATCCGCGCGGCGGGCGGGGTAGCGCGCATGAGCCGCGTCGACCTCATCGAGGACATCATGCGGACGGTGACGATCCCGGTGATGGCGAAGGCCCGCATCGGCCACTTCGTCGAGGCCCAGATCCTCGAATCGATCGGCGTGGACTACGTCGACGAGTCCGAGGTTCTGACGCCGGCGGATGAGACGTTCCACATCAACAAGCACGCCTTCAAGGTCCCCTTCGTGTGCGGGTGCCGCGACCTGGGTGAGGCGCTCCGGCGCATCGCCGAGGGGGCCGCGATGATCCGCACGAAGGGCGAAGCAGGCACGGGTGACATCGTGGAGGCCGTGCGCCACATGCGCTCGCTCCACGGCGGCATCCGCAAGCTGGTGAACGCCCCCGAGGACGAGCTGGCGAACATCGCCAAGGAGCTACAGGCCCCGCTGGAGCTGGTGCGCGAGGTGAAGCGCCTCGGGAAGCTGCCGGTCGTGAACTTCTCGGCGGGTGGGGTGGCGACGCCGGCCGACGCGGCGCTGATGATGCAGCTCGGCGCCGAGGGCGTGTTCGTGGGCTCCGGGATCTTCAAGGCCTCCGAGAAGCCGAGCGAGCAGGCGCAGCTTGCCGCGGCGATCGTCAAGGCGGTCACCCACTTCCAGGACCCTGCGATGCTCGCCGAGGTCTCGCGAGGGATCAGCAGCCTGATGCCCGGACGCGCCGCCGCCTCGCTGCCGCTGGCGGAGCAGCTGGCGGCCAGGGGGAACTGATCGCACGTTGAGCGCGACGACAGGCTCCCCGGCGGACACGGCGCGCGCAGCGCCCACGTCTGCGGTCCGTATCGGTGTGCTCGCGATGCAGGGCGACTTCGCGGAGCACATCCGGCACCTGGAGGCCGTGGGGGCGCAGGCGAGCGAGGTGCGGACCGTCGCCCAGCTCGATGCCTGCGACGGCCTGATCATCCCCGGCGGCGAAAGCACGACGATCGCGCGCCTGCTGCTGGCCTTCAACTTGATGGACCCGCTCCGCGAGCGCATACGCTCGGGGCTGCCGGTCTGGGGCACCTGCGCCGGCGCGATCATGCTCGCCAGGGACGTCCCCGCGCTGGACCGACCGCCAATCGGGGTCATGGACATCACGGTTGACCGCAATGCATTCGGCCGCCAGATCGACTCGTTCGAGGCGGACCTGACCGTGCGCGGCATCGACGATGGCCCGCTCCACGCCGTGTTCATCCGCGCGCCGGTGATTCGCAATCTCGGGCCGAGCGTCGAGGTGCTGGCGCAGCTCGAGGACGGGCGCGTCGTGGCGTGTCGCGAGGGGGCGCTGCTCGCGACCTCGTTCCACCCGGAGCTCACCACCGACTCGCGCTTCCACCGCCTCTTCGTGGAGCTGGTGCGAGCGCGGGCCAGGGGGGTCGGAGAACGCGAGGCGACGGCGTGACGGCCCGCGCGCAGGGCACCGATGCCCACGAGGTCCGGCCCACGGACCTCCCCGCCCTCGTGAGCTTCGACGAGGAGGTGTTCGAGAACCACGCCTACACGCGGGAGCGCCTCGCGCGACCGGACGACGTCCCGGGTCCGCTCGCGGCCGCCATTGAGGACTGGCTCGGCCTCGGGCGACGGACGTGGATCGACATGCGTGGGCGGCAGATCGACGGCATCGCCACCGCGCGAGCGCTGACGCGCCACGTCTGGCTGCTCGATACGCTCATCGACGCCTCGGCGGGGGCGGCGGACAGCGGCGTGCTCGCTGCGTTGCTGCGGAAGGCGCACGAGGCCGCTCGCGACGACGAGGTCACCCACGTGCTACTGCGAACGCGCCTCGGTTCGCCCGCACTCACGGCGGCGCTGCACCAGGGGTACAAGCAGGTCCTGGCGGAGTCGGTCTGGCGGGGTCGGCTGCGCTCCGGCGCCTCCGCAGGCAGCAACGTGGTCGTGAGGCGCGCCGAGGAACGCGACGACATGGCGCGCTTCCATCTCTTCAACCAGATGCTGCCGCTTGATGCACGCGAAGCGATGGCGCTCACGCTGGAGGAGTGGCTCGCCACGCGCGAACGTCGCTGGCTGCAGCGCGGCGGGCTCGAGTGGGTGGCCGTGGCCGACGACCGGGTCGTGGGTGCGCTGCAACTGAGTTCGAGTCGCAGCAGCCCACAGCTGGACATCGTGGTGAGCGGCGGGCGCGATGACGCCGCGGACGCGCTGCTGGAACAGGCTGCACAGGTCCTGGGGGAACGACGCGGCACCCGGCTGGTGCTGGCCGTGGCGTCCTCCGGCGGCGGCGCAGAGCGCGCCCTGGGCCAGCGCGGCCTCGAACGCCGCGATGAGTTCGGGCTGCTCTGCCTTCGCCTCGCTCGGCCCGTCCGAGCTGCACAGCGCGCCAGCGCAGGACTGGTGGTACCCACTCGTGGTTGACGAGCCGTTCTCCGAACCAACCGCCGCCGAGCAGGCGTCGCCCCCTGACGTGGAGCACCCCGCGGCGGGCGTGCTCTACCGCGACGAGGACGAGACTCGAGCGGAAGTCGAGATGCTGATCGAGCGCCTGCCGGCGCGGGTCGCCGAGGCCGTTCGCGCCGAGGGACTCGACGGTCTGCTTGAAGTCGTGCTGGACCTCGGTCGCGTGCCGACGGCGCGGTACCGCAGCGGTGAGGTCGTGCTCTCGGCGGACGGTGTGCAGGAGCAGGAGATCGAGCAGATCGTCGCGCAGATCTCGGCGTTCGGTGAGGACAACCGCGCCGGCATCCCGCGGACCCTGCATCGCATCTCCGCGATTCGCAATCGCAGGGGCCGCATCGTGGGCCTCACGCTGCGCATCGGACGCAGCGTGCAGGGCTCGGCGAGCCTGGTGCGCGACCTGTTCGAGGCTGGTCGCAGCGTGCTGCTGCTCGGTCGCCCGGGGGTGGGCAAGACCACGATGCTGCGCGAAGCGGCACGCATCCTCGCGGACGAGTTCAACAAGCGCGTCGTGATCGTCGACACCTCTAACGAGATCGGCGGCGACGGCGACATCCCGCACGCCGCGATCGGGCGCGCCCGTCGGATGCAAGTGCCGAGACCGGAGCTGCAGCACCAGGTGATGATCGAGGCAGTCGAGAACCACACACCCGAGGTGATCGTGATCGACGAGATCGGCTCGAGCCTGGAGGCCGACGCCGCCCGAACGATCGCAGAACGCGGTGTGCAGCTCATCGGCACGGCACACGGCAACACGCTGCAGAACCTGATGCAGAACCCCACCCTCTCCGACCTCATCGGCGGCATCGAGTCGGTCACACTCTCCGACGAGGAAGCGCGGCGACGCGGGACGCAGAAGACAGTCCTCGAGCGCCGCAACCCACCGACGTTCGAGGCGCTCGTGGAGATCCAGGCGTTCAACAGCGTGGCCGTGCATCACGACATCGCGGAGACCGTCGATGCGCTGCTCCGTGGCTACGAGAGCGAGGCCGAGGTTCGCACGCTCGGAGCGGCGGGCGAGATCGCGAAGGTAGAACGGGTGACGGTCCAGGAGCGCCCCGATCTCCCCTCGGGCGACCGTGCGCGGCCGCCTCGGGAGCACCGTGAGTCGGAAGCGAGGCGGCGCCCGGAGTCCGCGCCCGCGGCGACACCGGCCGCCCCACCCAGCGGGCCGGGCGCGCCGCAGCGTCGCATCCTGCCCTTCGGGATCAGCCGGACCCGCCTCGAGGACGCGATCCTGGCGACGCGGGCCAACGCGCAGGTGGTCGACAGCGTGCGCGATGCGGACGCCGTGATCACCTTGCGACCGTACTATCGCCGACGCTCGGGGCCGCTCAAGGACGCCGAGGCGCGCGGCATCCCGGTCTACGTGCTCCGCAACAACAGCGAACGCCAGATCGAGCAGTCGCTGTTCGCGATGCGGCACGGGGCCGTGCAGACCGACCCCACCACGACAGCCCTCCGCGAGGCGGAAGAGGCGATCGCGGCGGTGACGTTCGGGCGGGCGCCCCAGGTGGAGCTGGCGCCTCAGACCGCGTATGTCCGCCGGCTCCAGCATGAGCTCATCGGGCGGCACGGGCAGCGCTCGCTATCGCGAGGTCGCGAGCCGTATCGCCGCGTGATCGTGAGCGGGGGCGATCGGCTCGACGACCTGCCGTGGCACGGCGACGGCCGCGACGACGAGCAGGACTGAGGCGTTGGCCGCGCGCGGCGGTCGCTTCGTCGTCTTCGAGGGCGGCGAGGGCGCGGGGAAGTCCACCCAGATCGAGCTGGCCGAACGCCGCGCTCGGCAGGCGGGGCTCGAGGTGGTCACCTGTCGCGAGCCCGGCGGGACACCCTTCGGTGAGGCGATGCGGTCCGCCCTCCTGCACACCGGCGCCATCTCAGCGCGAGCGGAGTTGCTGGCGTTCAACGCGGCTCGCGCGGAACTCGTTGAGGTGGTGATCGCCCCGGCACTGGAGCGCGGCGCCCTCGTGCTGTGTGACCGCTTCACCGCCTCGACGGTCGCGTACCAGCAGTACGGGCGCGGACTCGATGCGCGCCTGGTCGAGGCGGCGATCGCGCTCGCCACCGAGGGCGTGACGCCGGATCTCCAGGTGCTGCTGGACGTGGACCCCGCCACCGGCCTCGAGCGGGCGGGGGCGGACCGCGACCGGTTCGAGGCAGAAGCGCGCGCGTTCCACGAGCGGGTGCGCGTGGGCTTCCTCGCACAGGCGGCGGCGCGCCCTGAGCGGTGGCTCGTCCTGGACGGAGCGCTCGCCGCCGAGCGCGTCGCGGACGAGGTATGGGCGGGCGTCGGACGGGTCCTGTCCGGAGCCTGAACGACTCCTGCCGCCGCGCTTGCAGAGTGCTGTCGAGGTGCCAAGGTCGTGTTGGCATGGTTCGACCCGTTCTCACCACGCCGATGATTCCCTCGGAAGTGGAACGGGAGGCCGGGTATGCAGGCCGTCCTCTGCGATGTGTGCGAGCGCCGCGTGCTCGGTGATGCCTACGAGCTACACGTCCTCTCGGGGATCGCGGTGAAGACCGAGACCGGCACGCGCATCTCGCAGCGCAGGGGCTCGAAGCAGGTCTACCTCTGCGGTCCCTGCGGCCACTGGCTTCAGCAAGCGCTCGACCACCTCCGCGAGGGACACCGCGCCATGCGCGAGGCGGAGCACCTCCTCCACCCGAGTCTGCGCGGCGGCGACTGACCGCCTCCGGCGCGGTCGGCCTGCCGAGCGGCGGCGCGCGCCCGCATCGCCCCCTCAAACACAACAGGCCGGCTCACGCCGGCCTGTTGCTGCCTATCGAAGCGGGGCGCGTTAGCTGATGCGCTCGAAGATCGAAGCGATGCCCTGGCCGCCGCCGATGCAGAGCGAGACGAGCCCGTAGCGGCCGCCTGTGCGCTCCAGTTCGTACATGGTCTTCACGGTGAGGATGGCGCCCGTGGCGCCGACCGGGTGCCCGAGGGCCACGGCGCCGCCGTTCGGGTTCGTCTTGTCCGTGGGAAGGCCCAGCGCGGTCGAGCACGCGGCCGCGACGGCTGCGAACGCCTCGTTCAGCTCGATGACGTCGAGGTCATCCACCCTGAGGCCCGTCTTCGCCAGCACCTTCTCGATCGCGGGGATCGGGCCCGAGCCCATGATCTGCGGGTCGACGCCGGACTCCGCGCGGCCAACCAGGCGCAGACGCGGGGTCAGTCCGAGCTCGCGCGCCTTCGAGGCCGTGGTGACGACGAGGGCGGCTGCGCCGTCGTTGATGCCGGAGGAGTTGCCCGCCGTCACGCTGCCGCCGTCCTTGAAGGCGGCGCGGAGCTTGCCGAGCGCCTCCATCGAGGTCGAGCGCGGGTGCTCGTCGGTGTCGAAGGTGATCGTCTCGCGGCCCTTGCGCACCTCGAGCGGCAGGATCTGCTCGCGGAAGAACCCCGCGTCGATGGCGGCACGCGCGCGCTCCTGGGAGCGGATGGCGTACTCGTCCTGCAGCGAACGCGAGACCTCGAAGCGCTCCGCGAGGTTCTCCGCGGTGATACCCATCGGCACGTTCTCGAAGGGATCGGTCACCAGGTCCATGGTGCCGTCCTCGAGCGCACCGTCCCCGAGCCGGTACCCGAACCGGGCCTTGCGGAGGTAGTACGGCATCAGGCTCATGTTCTCGGTGCCGCCGGCCACCACCACCTCGGCGTCGCCGGTCTGGAGCCAGCGCGCGGCGGTGTTGATCGCCTCGAGGCCGGAACCACAGATGCGGTTCACCGTGTATGCCGGCGTCCCGATGGGCATGCCGCCCTTGATCGAGGCGTGGCGGGCGATGTAGCCGTCTTCGGCCACCTGGCCGACGCAGCCGAGCACCACCTGGTCCACCTGCTCGGGGGTGAGTCCGGCGCGCTTCACGGCCTCCCGGATCACGGCCGCGGCGAGGTCGGAGGCCGACGTTTCGCTGAGCGTGCCGCCGAGCGTGCCGATCGCGGTACGCACGCCACTGACAATGACAACGTCTTCCACAGTGACCCCCCTCGCGAGTCTGGCTCGTTCCCGCTTCGATCTGCCGCTGAGCGCCGCACCGCCGCCTGGGGACTCCGGGTGCCCGGTGGGGAGCGCAGTATAGCGAACGCGCGTACGCGACGTATCCAGCGTGCTCCATCGCGGTGGAGCCTTCGTTGCCGCTCGATCGGGCCACTCGTACACTCGGCCTCATGCCGGAACATGTCACGGTCGAAGTCCCCGCCACCTCGGCGAACCTCGGCCCAGGGTTCGACTCCCTGGGCGTGGCGCTGGACTGGCGCGCGCGTTTCGAGTTCGCCGCCACGTCGCGCCAGGAGCGCCCGGCGAACGTGATTGAGCAGATGGCGCTGACCGCGGCGCTGTCGTTCTACACACGAGCGGGCATCGCGCCGCCTCCCGGTATCGATGTGCATTACGAGGGCGATTTGCCGGTCGGGCGGGGGCTCGGCGTGTCTGCCGCGGCCCGGGTCGCCGGCGTGGTCGCCGCGAACGAGCTGGCGGCCGCGGGCCACGCACCGGCGACGCTCCTGGACATCGCGGTCCACCTCGAGGGGCACGGCGACAACGCGGCCCCGGCGATGCTCGGGGGCCTGCAGATCGTGGTCACCGACGACGATGAGCTGATCTCGCTCCGGATCGATCCGCCGGACGACCTCCGTGCGGTGCTGCTGATCCCGGAGTTCTCAATGCCCACGAACGAGTCGCGCAAGGCGCTCCCGGACCAGCTGACACGGAACCAGGCCGTCCACAACATTTCGCGGGCCGCGATGCTGAT
>CADEHD010000050.1 GCA_902827055.1 uncultured Chloroflexota bacterium
CCCGGCGGGGTCGCCCCCGGGGGGAAGGTCAGCCGGGGCGTCCCCCCCGGGGCGTCGGGCGGTGGTGCCTTGGGTGAACCCGGCCGGGGGGCCCGGCGCGGCCTGGCGGACCTTTGGCTGAACGGCCGCGACGGGGGCGGCCTTGGGGGCGGCGAAGAGGTCCGGGAGTTTGTGGTTGGTCCGGTCGGGCGCACCGGATGTGGAGGTGATGAACTCCACACGCATGCCCTGCCCGCCCCGCTCAACGCGGATGTCGAGGTGGCCGAGCTCTGGGGGGCTCAGGACGAGGCGCAGGGCCGCGTCGCCACTCCGCGTCGCATCGAGGACGGAGTCGGTCAGGCGAGCACGCAGCGTCGCCTGGTCGCGTGTGTCGAGGGACTGCGGCGTCGCGGACGTCGCGAGGGCGCCAGGTGGCTCGTCGGACCTCGCGGCGCGGACGGGCTGAGGAGTCGCGGAGTCGGCGAGCGTTGCCTCGACCGACGCCATCTCAACCGCCGCCACCTCGGATGCGGTCGTGACCGCCGAGGAATCCGACGTGGCTGGCACCTCGGTGGATGCCATGAATTCGATGTCCACGTCGCGAGCGGTCGAGGCGTCGAGGCCGCCCAGGGCGGCTGACGATGTCGGCGGTTCCGTCGCGGACACGATCGACGGCACGCCGTCCGGGAGGGCCGGTGCGACGGCGTTCAGATCGTCGAGGGCGCCGCCCGCAAGCGGCGTGCTCTGCACTGCGTCGCCGGCCGCCTGGGCCATCGTGTTCGTGGAAGGCGCCACGAGTGGGTCCGTGGCATCCGCGGGACCGACGCCCGCGCGCCCGCCGCTGCGGTTCCACTCGCGGGCGAAAGCGCTGCGGTCCTGCGGATCGAGCGCTGCAAGCGGTGCGCCGAGGCGTTCCTCGGGGCGCTCGCCCGGGGCCGCGTCAGCGGACGGCGGAGCGGCCGGATCCGTCGCCGTCGGTTCGGAAGCCGTGGCCCGCGCTGCCTCGATGCCCTGCGGGGCGCTCGATGCGGCGGGCGTCGCCGAGGCCTCGTGCGTGGTCCCAACGCCTGCGATGTCGCCGGTGATGGGGTAGATGGAGTCCTGTGGCGATGTGGGGCCACTCGGCCCCATGGCCCCCGCGGTGACCACTACGACCTCGCCCGGCGTCGTGCGCCCGGCTGCAGTCGGGGTGGCGGGTTCCGGAGCGACCGGCACGGGCACCGTGGTCACGACGCTCGCGCCGAGCGTCGCAGCCAGGAGCGAGGTCTCTGCGAGGTCTTCGGGAAGGGGTGCGGCCTCCGACGAGCGGTCCGGCCACGTGGCGACATCGATGGTTGGCGGCGGCAGGCCGTCCGAGAGCAGGCCGCGGCTGCTCAGCGCGCCCGGCGCGGCGCTCGAGTTGGGTGCAGACGATGCCGCCGTCGACACAGCAACTGGCAGTGCCGCGGACCCAAGCACGTCACCGACGAGGCCGGCGGCGGCCAGCCCGAAGTTGCCCGGCGCGAGTCCCGGCATGGCCTCGGTGAGCGGTGCCGGTGTGTCGGTGGCGACCGCGAGGAGCGCCGCGAAGTCGACGGGGCCGACCTTGCCCTGGGCGGCAGGCGCCGTCCCGGGCGGTCCCAGGCCCGCCATCGCAAGTCCTTCGATAGTCAGCATGTCATCAGCCCTCCATTCCGTCGCTCAGACCGACATCCGGAAGATCTCGTTCCACCCGTCCACCAGGTGGTTCCGGATCTGGACGGCGAGCTCGAACGACATCGACTCCATCTCGACGGCAAGCACGACGTCGTGGAGGTCCTTCTCCTCGCCCGTCG
Organism: uncultured Chloroflexota bacterium; assembly: GCA_902827055.1. Lineage (GTDB taxonomy): Bacteria > Chloroflexota > Dehalococcoidia > UBA2979 > UBA2979 > RBC038. The sequence continues at coordinate 1,794 of CADEHD010000050.1, forward strand.
CCAGGTCCTCCACTCCGCGGTCAGCAGTGCCGGAGGCCTGTCCCAGGCTCTCGAGCAACGTCGCGAAGGAGGGACCAGCGTGGCTGTCCTGGTCCTGCCCGACAATCGGGAGATCCGCGACCTGACGAACCCCTAGGGGACGGTCCGCAGCCCCCTGCGGCGCGATGTGCATCGACATGTGTCTCTGCCCTTCCGCTAGCCGCGGCCGATGCGCAGCGCGCTGAGCGCGAGCGCCTTCGTCGCGTTGAGGACGGTCACCGAGGCGTCGTAGGCGCGGTTGGCGCCGATGAGGTCCGTCATCTCGGTCACCACATCGATGTTGGGCAGGAGGACATACCCGTCGGCGTCCGCGTCCGGATGCGAGGGGTCGTGGACGCGGCGCGGCGGCGCGGCGTCCTCGGTGATGCCGCCGACCTCGACGCCGCCCTTGCCGTTGCCGGCGCCCGTCGCGTGCCCCAGGAAGTCGCGAAACGGCACCGCTCGACCCTGCTCGCGGAACGTGACCGCCTGTCGACGATACGGCCCGCCATCGGCCGTCCGAGTCGTGTTCATGTTGGCGACGTTGTTCGCGATCAGGTCCATGCGCACGCGCTGCGCCATCAGCGCACTGGTCGACGTGCGGAGGCTCTGCATCAGGCCCATGGGGTGCTCCTCGTCCGGGCCTAGCGGCCGCCGCGGATGATGTTCCGCAGCGTGCCGAGGCGGCCGTTCATCGACTGGGTCAACGCCTGGTAGCGAAGCTGGGTGTCAGCCAGCAGCGCCATCTCTTCATCGATGCTCACGCGGTTGTCGTCGTTGCGAGACGCGACCACATCGCGCGTCTCTGCGCCGCCCATGTCGCGGCCGGACATCGAGGCGCCCGGGACGTGCGCGGCGTTGGTCACGCGGAGCGGTCGTTCGCCTCGCGCTGCCGCGATCTGGTCCTTGAGCGCGCTTTCGAACGTCACCGACTTGCGGCGGTAGCCCACCGTGTCGACGTTCGCCACGTTCGACGAGATGGCCTCCTGGCGGCGTGTCAGCCCGTCGAGCGCCGCGCGTGCCGCGGCCAGCGGAGCCGACTCCAGCAGCGAGCGCATCCCCAGTCGCGGGGCGGTCATCCGGTGTGCCCCAGCCCGAACCGCGCCGTGTTGAGGTCGTCGACCGCGCGTTCCTCGCGACGGTTTTCGTCGACGCGCGCGGCGGCCTCCTGGCGTTCCTGCAGGAGCTCGAGCGCGCGACGCTCCTGGAGCGCGAGCATCAGCGCCTCGCGGCGCTCGGTGACCTCGGAGGTGTGCGCGTTGAAGAGGTCCCGCTGGTGCGCCAGCTGGGACTGGAGGCGGGAGACGTACCGCGACGCCGCCTCGAGTTCGGCGGCGTTGACCGACCCGCGGCGAGACCGCTCGGAGACGTCCTCGATCTGTTCCTCGAGGCGGGCCTGCACGTCGTGCAACGCCTCGGCCAGCCGCTCCTGCTCTGCGAGGTGCTGCTGCAGCTCGAGCTGTCGCTGTTCCTCGACGCGGCGCTTGTGCTCGAGGACCTGGCCCAGCCGGAATCCGTGTGCGGTCATGGGTTACTCCACCTCCGGTGGCGTCTCAACCGCGAGGCGGTCGAAGCCGGCGCCATCGGGTACGTCGAACCCGAGGTCATTCGATGCGAGGTCGGCTGGCTCGGCTGCGGGCACTGGCGCTGCTGGGGATGCCAGTCCCGTGACCTCGATGAGCTGGCGAACCGTGGTGTCGAGCAGCTGTGCGTCGTTCGGGCGCTGTCGCAGGAACCCCTCGATGGCGGGGAGACGCTGGAGCGCCTCGTCGAGGCGCGGGTCAGTGCCTGCCTGGTACGCGCCGATCGTGACGAGGTCGCGGGAGCGCTCGTAGGTGGCGAGCAGCTCTCGGAGGCGCCCGGCAGCATCGAGGTGCACCTGCGGCACGATCGAGGGCATGACGCGGGACGTGCTCTGCAGGACATCGATGGCGGGGAAGTGGTTCTGGGCTGCCAGTTCCCGGGTAAGCACGATGTGCCCGTCGAGCGTGCCGCGGACCGCGTCAGTGATCGGCTCGGTCAGGTCGTCGGACTCGACGAGAACGGCGTAGAAGGCCGTGATCGTCCCTTCATCGGACGTCCCGGCGCGCTCGAGCAGGCGCGACAGCGCGGAGAACACCGACGGCGGGTAGCCCTTCATCGTCGGCGGTTCGCCGATCGCCAGGCCGATCTCGCGATTCGCCATGGCGTAGCGGGTGACCGAGTCCATCAGGAGGGTGACGTCCCTGCCGTGGGCACGGAACGCCTCGGCGATGGTCGTGGCGACCATCGCGGCCTGCATCTTGAGGAGCGCCGGTTCGTCCGAGGTGGCCACCACCACGACCGACCGCGCGAGCCCGTCCTCGCCCAGCGCGCGCTCGACGAACTCCCGCACCTCGCGACCACGTTCGCCGACCAGCGCGATGACGTTGACATCGGCCGAGGAGTGGCGCGCGATCATCGCCATGACCGTGCTCTTGCCGACGCCAGAGCCAGCGAAGACACCGATCCGCTGCCCCTTGCCGACCGTCAGCGCGGCATCGATGGCGCGAATGCCTGTCGAGAGCGGCTCGCTAATCGTTCGGCGCTGCAGCGCGTGCGGGGCACCGGCCTCCAGGGTCTGGCGCGCGGAGCCCACGATCGGCCCCTTGCCGTCGATGGGCCGGGCGAGTCCATCGATGACGCGACCGAGGAGTTGGTCTCCCACGGGGACCGTGAAGAGCCCGCCGTCGGCGGTGACGCGCGCGCCGGACTGGACGCCCCGGAGGTCGCCGAACGGCATCACCAGCGTGCGCTGCTCGCGGAAGCCGACGATCTCGGCGAGTACCGGCTCCGTGCCGGCTCGATTGATGCGGCACAGCTCACCGAGCTGGCCGGCCATGCCCTCCACCTCGACGAGCAGTCCGACGACGTGCCGGACGCTGCCATGCGAGATGACCGGGTTGACCGCCACGAGGCGATCCCGATAGCGGACGAGGTCGACCGAGGAGTCGGCGGCGGCGTTGAGGAAGCTAAGCGGCATGCGTGGCCTCGAGATCGACGTCCGGCATGCGGGGCTCGTCGACGGCCACGTGCGGCGGGACGAGGTCGCGGAGGGCGCGGGCTACCATCTCGAACTGGACATCGAGGCGCGCGTCGATCTCGCCCCCTTCGACGTCGATGACGCAGCCCGCCACCGTGATCGCCCCGTCCGGGGTGACGTCCCACGAAGCAGAGGCTGTGGCTCCGCTCTCGCCGAGGAAGGCCACCACCTGCGAGACATCGGCCGGGTTGACCCGAATGCGGACGATGTTGAGGTTCGTCGCGCGGCTGAGGGCGCGCGTCACCGTGTCGTTGACCGCGCGCGGGTCGAGCGCGATCGCGTCGCCGAGCACGGCGCGGGCAATGTCGATCGCGAGGTCGACGATCTCGGCTTCGCTGTTGCGCAGGATCGCGTTGCGCAGCTGGCGCGCCTCCGTGGCGACGGCGGACACCATCCCGAGTGCCTGGGCCGTTTCGGCGCGGGCTGCGCTCTGCCCGTCGCGCTCCCCGGCGCTGTACCCGTCCTGGTAGGCGCGTTGTCGGATCGCCGCCGACTCGCGGATCGCGTCCTCGACGATCTCGAGGACCCGCTCGTTGGCTTCCTCGAGCGCGCCCGGGGTAGGCGGCACGCCGCCCGCCGCGAGGAACGCCTCGGCCTGCGCGAGGTCGGACGGGGCCTGCGCACGCACCGCGCCCTGCTCGCCGAGGATGACCTCGGCGCCGCGAGGGGCTCCGCGCAGCAGCCGGATGCGGGAGTTAGCCAACGAGGCCCTCGTCCCCACCGCGCTGCACGTAGATCTCCTCGGCCTCCTCGAGTCGGCGGATCGTGGCCACGATGCGGCCCTGTGCCTCCTCCACGTGGCGCATGCGCACTGGGCCGAGCGCGGCCATGTCGTCGGTGAGCATCGCGGCGGCGCGCTCTGACATGTTCTGGAGGATGCGGCCCTTGACTTCGTCGCTGGCGCCCTTCAGGGCCAGACCCAGGTCCTTGCCTTCGACCTCGCGCAGCACGCGCTGGATCGAGCGGTCGTCGAGCAACGTGATGTTCTCGAAGACGAACATCCGCTTCTTGATCTCGTTGGCCGTGTCTGGGTCCGCCTCCTCGAGGCCCTCGATGATCGCCTTCTCGGTCGTGACGTCGACGCGGCGGAGCAGGTCCACCAGGGAGTCGATGCCACCTGCCGGGGCCAGGTCACCGCGCGGTGCAAAGACGTTGCCGAGGCGGCCGCGCAGGGCGCCCTCGACGTCGGCGATGACCTCGGGCGACGTGCGCTCCATCAGCGCGAGACGCACCGAGACCTCGGCCTGCCGCTCCGTGCCGAGCGACTGGAGGATGGTCGAGGCGCGTTCGGTACCCATGTATGCGAGGAGCATCGCGACGACCTGCGGGTGCTCGGACTGGAGCGCGTTCGCGATGTCGCGCGTGTCGAGCTGCTGCAGGAACGTGAACGGCTTCGTGCCTGTGTGCGCCGCGAGGCGCGTGACGATGTCATCGGCCCGCTCGGTCCCTACGGCGCGCCGAAGCATGTCCTGTGCGTACTCGAGGCCACCGATCGAGACGAAGTCGCGCCCCACGATCGTCTCGTAGAACGTCGTCATGATGTCCTCGCGCTCCTCGGGCGCGAGCTGGCCGATGCCCACGATCTCCCACGTGAGCCGCCCGATGTCGTCCTCCGGGAGCGCGCGCAGCACCTCCGCGGCGAGCTCTGGACCGAGGGCGATCAGCAGCGCGGCCGCGCGGCGGCGGCCGTTGGCGGCGGCGAAGTTCTTCTTGCGGGAGGTCGCGCTCACCATCGCGGGGCCACCACTCGCCTATTCCTCACGGAGCCACGCCTGGACAACCTCGGCCACGGCCTCCGGGCGACCCTGCGCGAGCGTCTGGACGTGCCGCTCGACCTCGGAGCGGTTTTCCTCGGGCGCGGCGAGGGCCACGGGCGCCGGCCGTGCGGCGAGCTCCGGCATCCCACCGGCGCTCGCGAGGGCGCGCCCGTTCGCCGCTGTCAGGCCCGCGCCGACGGTGGCGACCGAGATGGGTGCCGTGCCGGCGAGGGCGCCCAGCATCATTCGGAAGAGTACGAAGCCAAGCGCGAGCGCGACGAGCGGAACCGCGAGGCGGCCGTACCCGAGGTAGGTGTCGAACGATGACTCCGAGGCCAGGGCAGCCTGCGCCTGCTCGAGCGTCGCCTTGTCGAACGCCAGGCGGCTGACCGCGATGACATCGCCGCGGTCGGTGCTCAGGCCTACCGCGGCCGAGACCGCCGACTGGAGGTCGGTGGCCTGCTGCTCAGCCACGGACTCGTCGAGGAGGAGTGAGACGGACATGCGCGTCACGCGGCCCGGTGCCTGCTTCACACGCTGAATGGTCTTGCCCATCTCGAAGTTGGACGTGTTCTCGGAACGCTGGTAGGTCGTCCCCGCGTTGTCGGCGCCCGCGGCCGCCGCCAGCGACGTGTCGGCGCCGGGGATGTTCGCGACCGCGCCCGGGACGGCGGCGGTCGTGCCGCTGCCGTTCGTCGTGTACGACTCGGTGACTGTGGTGTTGGAGCGGGGCGTGCCCTGCCCGGTTGTGTTGGGCGTGTAGGTCTCGGTCTCGGTCTCCTGCTCGTCGAAGTTGAGCGTGGCGTTGACCTTCACCGCGGAACGCCCGGTGCCGATGGCGCGGTCGAGGAGGCCCTGCACCTCGCGCTCGAGGTCGCGCTCGAACTTCTGCTGTTGCTGGAGTTGCGAGCCGGACGATGCCGCACCGGTCGCCGAGGCCATCGCGGCCCCGTCGAAGAGCACGTTGCCGGCCACGTCGACGACGGTGATGTGCTCCTTGCCGAGGCCCTCCACGGCCCCGCTGACGAGGTGCGCGATCCCGCCGACCTGGTCCTGGGTGAGTGCGCGTCCGGGCGTGAGCTGGAGGATGACCGACGCCGTGGCCGGCCGCTCTTCGGCGACGAACAGCGAGCGCTCGGGCATGACGATGTGGATGCGCGCCTGTTCCACGGCCGGGAAGGTCTCGATGGTGCGGGCGAGCTCGCCCTGCAGGCCGCGCTGGTAGTTCACGCGCTGCATGAAGTCGGTGGCGGAGAACGCGTTGCCATCGAAGAGCTCGAGCCCGACGTTGCCGCCGCTCGGGAGGCCCTTCGCAGCGAAGGTCATGCGCAGGCGGTCCAGCTCTGCCTCAGGGACGCGGATCGACGAGCCGCCGCCGCCGAGCTGGTACTGGACGCCCTGGCTCGTGAGCTCCTCGGTGATCTTCGTCGCGTCCGCCGGGTCGAGGCCGGAGTAGAGCGGCACATATGCCGTCTGCGCGGACCACGAGTACAGGAGAACCGCGAGCGCGACGGCCGAACCACCGACCATCGCAAGGGTCGCCTTGCGCGCCGTGGAGAGGCCGGAGAACACCACACCGAACTGCCGGACACCGTTCAAGGGCAACCTCCCCAGGTCAGTGGCGCCAGCGTACGGTCAGGATTGCGGGCCACCCATGAGGGGTGTCCTACGCCCGAGGGGCGAACCCACCTAGGAGGCACGGTGGGCACGCCGATTCGTGCGCGCGGGGACGCGCGAGGCGTGCGGTGGCGTGCGCGGCGAGGGCGGCCGCCTGCCAGGCCGCCGCTGGCCCGATCGGACGGCGCGAGCGCGCGGCGCCGTGCGTCGGACCGAGGGGACCGCCGAGAGGTCTACGAGGTCAGCGGGACGTCAGGAATCGGAGCGGCGCTCCATGGCGCGCGCGGTCTCGTCAGCGCTCGCCTGGTACTCGCCACGCTCGACCGCGGCCTTCAGGTCGGCGATGTGTGCCGCTCGCGAGGCGAGGCGCTGCGCGGCGGCCTTGAAGTCGACCGGCTCCCGCGGGTCGCGAGGCTGGGCCGGCGCGGACGACGTGGCGTCCTCGGGGGTGGTGGGGTTGGCATCGGCGGGTGCGGCGGGGCGCTTCGAAGCGCGCCGCTCCTGTTCATCCGGCACGTGGGACGCCTCCAAACTGGCAGGACGGCCAGCGTACTGCCTAGACGAGCTTCCCGACGACGACAATCCGCTTCGAGCGGGCGTCGTCATTCGAGCAGGTGATGAGGGTCAACGTGGCGTCCTGCGTGGGCTCCATCACCTCAGTCGCGTCCGGTGCGACGAGCCGAACCTCGGTAATCTCGTATCGGTAGGCCTGACCTCCGCTGAAGACCTCGATGGTGGTTCCGACCGCAACGCCGGGCAAGGAACGGAACGCGCCGACGCCGCCTCGCAGTGACACGTGGCCGCCGATGACCACGTTGCCCGGCCGCCCGGGATCGCCCGTGCCGACGTAGTGACCGGCGCCGACAGCGGGTGTGTCGTACTGCAGGCGCCCCTCGCGGAACACATATCCGACGGAACGCACCTCAGTGTCGATGCCGACCGCCGAAACCCTGACGCGCGTAGCCGCGCCCGGGAGGCTCACAAACTCGGCGCCATCCACGAGCGGGAAGCTGCCACTCGCCGGTGCGGCCAGGGACGTGCCCGGCGCCACCACCATCCGAGTCAGAATGGCGCGCTCTGCGGCGACGCGGGCGGGGCTCGGCGGACCGGACGCGCCGGAGGCGGCGGCGACGGCGGTAAAGCCGCCGACGAACGCTGCCAGCGTGCAGAACGCGACGGCACGCCGCGACTTCGGCCCGGACTGTCCGCTCATGCTTGCCCCGTCAGGTCTCCGGCGATGCGCCGTCAGGTCCCGCTCTAGACGATTATCGTCACGAAGCAGAATCGACGTAGGCCGTGGTGATCGGTGCCCCGCGGTAGGCGGCGGCCGCTCGGCGTCCCGCGTTGAGGCCCGGCAGCGCCTCACGCACGGTGAGCTGTTCTCGGGCGAGCAGGGCGAGGTCTGGCGCTACTCACCGGAAGCCGAACGCCGCGCGGGCGTGTTCTCGGACTACTTCTCGGAGGGCGTCCACCACATCGCCAGCGGCTTCGACCACCTGGCCTTTCTGCTCGCCCTCGTGTTGGCCCTGTCGCGCTGGCGCTCGGTCCTGTGGGTGGTCACCGCGTTCACGGTCGCGCACTCGATCACCCTGGCGCTGGCGTCGCTGGAGCTGGTCTCCGTGCGCTCCAGCTTGGTCGAGATGGCCATCGCGCTTTCGATCGCCTATGTCGGCGCACTGAATTGGATCGCGCGCGCGCCCCAGGGGCGCTTCGGCGAGGCCTTCGTGTTCGGCCTGATCCACGGATTGGGTTTCGCGGGAGCGATTCAGGACGCGCTGGTCTACGAACCGCTGCGGTTGACCGCGTTGTTGGGCTTCAACCTCGGGGTCGAAGCCGGTCAGTTGGTCT
>CADEHD010000051.1 GCA_902827055.1 uncultured Chloroflexota bacterium
GAGCGCTGTTGCCTCGGGAGGATGAGGCGCCCGAGGAGAATGCAGAGGAGGATGCCGCCGACCCCGAGGCGCTGCTCGCCGCGCTGCAGGAGTACCGGCGGTACAAGCAGGCCGCCGACTACCTGCGCGCGCTCCAGGACGAGCATCGCGTGGGGTATCGCCGTGCGGCCGCGCCTCCCGAGTTGCCCCTGCCGACCGGGCTCGAGGGCACAACGGTGGAGCGGCTGGCGCACCTGCTCCGGGGCGTACTCGAGCGGCTGCCCATCGAGGAGACGCGCCCGGCCGTGCGCCGCGAGCCGATCCGCCTCCGTGACCGCATCGCGCGGCTGGTGGGGCGTCTGGACGTGGCGGGGCAGGCGTCGTTCCTGGACCTCATCGGGGAGTCGCAGACGCGGGTCGAGGTGGTGGTGGACTTCCTTGCGGTGCTGGAGCTCATCAAGGCGCGGTACCTGGAGGCGACCCAGGACGAGGCGTTTGGAGACATCCGGCTGGTGCGCCTCCGGGGGGCGCCGACGGCGACCTTCGTGGCCGCGCAGGCGGAGCTCGATGGGGACTTCACCGGGACGTAGCGTCGGGCGCAGATTCGGCCGATGGTTACTGTGCCGGGGGCTCGACTGCCGGCGATGGGCGCGCGAAGCCTCGTTTGAAGGCCCGATCCGGGCGGTGTACGCTCAGGATTACGTGGTTCGGCGCATGTGGCGTACCGGAGGGCTTGAGATTGCTCCTGCTGCGGGAACAGCTGCGGCGTAGCGTCACCTCGCGGGAGCACGCGCTGTCCATCGGCGTGTTCGATGGCGTGCACGGCGGCCACCAGATGCTGATTCGGCGGATGATGGCCGAGGCCGCCTCGCGGCACCTGGCGACGGGCGTGCTCACGTTCCATCCGAGTCCCGTGAAGGTGTTGCGGCCGGACGCGCCGTTCTTCTACCTCGATTCCCTGGAGCAGCGCGTCGAGCACCTGCGGGCGCTGCAGACGGACGCCGTCACCGTCGTCGATTTCACCTCGGAGCTGGCGCAGGTGGCGGCGCGGGACTTCATGAGCGTGCTCGTGGAGGAGGCGCGGCTGCGGCTGCTGGTCATCGGTGAGGACTTCGCGCTCGGGCGGGGGCGCGAGGGCAACGTGCCCCGCCTGACCGAGATCGGTGAGGAGCTCGGGTTCGAGGTGATCGGCGTGCCCCTGCTGGCCGCATCGGAGGACCGTGTGTCCTCGACGCGGGTGCGGGGCGCGCTCGCCGTGGGGGACATGGCGCTCGTGACGGAGCTGCTGACGCGCCCGTTCACGATTCGCGGGCCCGTGGTGCACGGGGACGCGCGTGGCCGATCGATCGGGTTCCCGACGCTGAACATCGGGGTGGCGGCCGACCGGGCGCTGCCGCCGAACGGGGTCTACGTCACGCGAGCACGCCTGGAGAGTGGGCCGGTCTACGCCGGCGCGACCAACATCGGCGTACAGCCGACGTTCGACGGGCAGCAGCGGCGCGTGGAGACCCACCTGCTCGACTTCGAGGGGGACCTCTACGGGCAGGTCGTGCGCATCGAGCTGTTGCACCGCCTGCGCGACGAGCGCAAGTTCGACGGCATCGAGGCGCTGATCGCGCAGATCGGGAACGACGTGGTGGCCACGCGGGAGTACTTCGCCACGCACCCCCTCGAGGGTGGGGCGTGAGCCCGGCGCGGCGCATGGCGCCCGTCGACGAGCAGGTCGAGGCGTTGCTGCGCGGGACTGACTTCGGGGATCCGGCCACCGAGCGCACGATGCGCGCCGAGCTGCGCGAGCGCCTCGAGGAGGACCGCCCGCTCAACGTGTACTGCGGGTACGACCCCACCTCGGTGGACCTGACGCTGGGGCACACGCTGACGATGCGCAAGCTGCGGCAGTTCCAGGACTTCGGGCACCGGGTCACGTTCCTCATCGGCAACTTCACGGGGCTGGTGGGTGATCCGACCGACAAGAACAAGACGCGCCCGATGCTCACCACCGAGCAGCTGGCGACGAACGCGCAGACGTACGCCGAGCAGGCGTTTCGCATCCTGGATGCCGAGCGCACGGCCGTGCGTTACAACGCCGACTGGCTGTCGAAGCTCACGTTCGCCGAGGTGATCCAGCTGGCGGCGCACTACACCGTCGCGCAGTTCCTGGAGCGGGAGAGCTTCGCGAAGCGGTACGCCGCGCACGAACCGATCCACCTCAGCGAGTCCCTGTACGCGATCATGCAGGCGCGCGACGCCGTGGAGCTCGAGGCCGACGTGCAGGTCGGCGGGCGCGACCAGCTGTTCAACCTCATGGCCGGGCGACCGCTGCAGCGCGAGTTCGGGCAACGACCGCAGGTTGTGATCACGCTGCCGCTGCTCGTTGGGACCGACGGCCACGAGAAGATGTCGAAGTCGCTCGGCAACTACATCGCGATGACCGACACCGCGCAGGAGATGTTCGGCAAGGTGATGTCGCTGCCGGACGAGACCATGCGCGACTACTACGTGCTGCTCACCGCGCTGCCCCTCGATGAGATCGAGAGCGTCCTTGCGGGTCCGCCGATGGAGGCGAAGAAGCGCCTCGGGCGGGAGATCGCCGGCTCGTTGCATGGGGACACTGCGGCGCACGAGGCGCAGTCCTACTTCGAGGCCACGATCCAGCGTCGTGAGACGCCCGCCGAGATGCAGACGTACGTCCTGCCCGCAGAGCCGGACGCCGCCCGCCTCGATCGCGTGCTGCGGGAGGCGGGACTCGCGAAGAGCGCTGCCGAGGTGCGACGGCTCGTCGAGCAGGGTGCCGTCCTCGTGAACGGGGAGCGAGCCACCGACTTCGCGACCTCGCTGGCGTCCGGGGACGAGCTCAAGGTCGGTCGGCACCGCTTCCTGCGCGTGGTTGGGGGCTGACGAACGATGCTCGACAGCAGCGAGGACCTGGAGCTCGACGCGATCACCGGCAACATCGGTGAGGCCGACGTGATCGCCCTCTACTTCCCGCTGATGCGCAAGACCCTGCTGCTGGACGCGCGCACGAGCGCGAGCGACGGTCCACTGGTGTGCGTCGTGGAGATGGTGAACAGCACCCAGGAGCGCGTGCGGTCGCTGCGGCGGATGCGCCCGCGGTTCTCGCGGCCCGACTCGATCACGATGATCCCGTGGCTGCGGCGCATCGAGACGCTGTGCGCGACCGGTGTGTGGGGGCACGTGGAGCGTCGCCTGCTGGCGACCGGGGGCGCCGACGCCGTCGCCGCCGGCACCGCCTGCCTCGATGAGTTGCGGGCCTTCGAGCTGCGCGAGCTGCGGCGGGCCGTCACCGGCGAGCGCTACCAGACCCTGTGGGGGCGTCCGGGCATCGGCGACCGGCGGGGCTAGGCCCGCACCCCGGACTGCGAGCGCTTCACCTTGACTGCCTGACTCCGGCGGCCCGACTCGGGCTGACCCCGCCTACGCCTCGGGCGCCGCGCCGAGTGCGTCGACCGCCTCGAGCTGGGCGCGCAGTTCCTCGGGAGAGCGCGCGGGGAGACCGCACACCATGTCCTGGCAGAGGTAGGCCAGCGCCAACCCCGGCTCGCCGCGCCCCTCGAGGATCGCCAGGTCGGCGCCGACCTCCGCAGGGGCGAGCAGCAGCGCCGGGAGGTAGCGGGTTGCGACCACACGCTCGTAGGAGTGTCGAGCCGCCTCGGTACCCACGATGGCGAGCTCGCGGCGGGGCGCCTGCGCCAGGCTGGCGACCTGGAGCGCGCCACCGATCGCGGATGGGTACTCGCCGAGGTGGGTGAGCGCCGCCGCCGCGATGCTCCGGGCGAGCGCCTCCCAGTCCGGGCGGTCGAAGTAGCGCCCGAGCCAGAAGGCGAGCAGCGCCGCGGCCGCGTTACCGCTCGGCATGGGGCCGTCCTGCAGGGAGCGCTGGCGGAAGAGCAGCGCCTCGCCATCGGCGGGCGTGTCGAAGAAGGTGCCCGACTCGGCGTCGTGGCATCGTGCCTGCATCGCCTCGAAGAGCGCGCGCGCCCAGCGCAGCTCCGCGAGGTCGCCCGTGGCCTGGTACAGGGCGACCAGTCCCTGGCCGACGAAGGCGTAGTCCTCCAGCATCCCGCTGACTCGCGCGACGCCGTCCTTGTAGGTGTGCAGCAGCGTGCCGTCCCGCCAGAGACGCTCGCGGAGGAACGTCGCGTTCGCGCGCGCGATCTCGAGGTAGCGGGCGTCGTCGAGGACCCGCGCCGCGTCGGCGAAGGCCGCGAGCGCCAGCCCATTCCACGAAGCGAGGACCTTGTCGTCGAGGCCGGGGTGGACGCGCGTGTTGCGCGCCGCGAGCATGCGGCTGCGCAGCGCCGGCAGCCGCGCGAGCAGCTCGGTGGCGGGGATCCCGAGCGCGCCCGCGACCTCCTCGGCGGGGCGGGGCGTGCTGAGGACGTTGCTGCGCCCGAGCTCGGGGTGGTGTGGGTCCTCGAAGTTGCCGCCCGCCGTGACATCGAACCAGGCGTTGACCAGCGCCGCGTCGGCGCTGCCGAGAACCGCCTCCACCTCGGCGGGGGTCCACACGAAGAACTTCCCCTCGACGCCCTCGCTGTCCGCATCCTGGGCGCTGAAGAACCCGCCCTCGGGCGACCGCATCTCGCGCGCCAGGTAGTCGAGGGTCTCGCGGGCGACCTGCTCGAAGCGCGCCCGGTCCTCGGGGGTGGGGGCGACGAGACTGGCGTGAAGGTAGGCGCGGGCGAGCTGCGCGTTGTCGTAGAGCATCTTCTCGAAGTGCGGCACCAGCCATCGGGCGTCCGTGCTGTAGCGGGCGAAGCCCCCGCCGAGGTGGTCGTAGATGCCGCCGTTCGCCATGCGGCGCAGCGTCTCGAGGGCCATGTCGAGCGCGCCCGGGCCGGCATGGGGCGGTTCGGCGCCGGACGGCGCGGAGGACGCGGCGCGCGTGAGGTGGTCGTGGGTGAGCAGGAACTCGAGGATTCCCGGCGACGGGAACTTCGGCGCGCGCCCCCAGCCACCCCAGGTGCGGTCGAACGACCTCGAGAGGCGGGCGACGGCGTCGGATGGCGCCGCCGGATCGAGGGCATCGCGTGCGGGGAGGACGTGGGCGGCGGCGGCGCGCAGGCGCCCGGTGATGTGCTCGGCCGACTCGACGACCTTCGCGCGGTCGGAGTCCCAGGCGCGCCGGACCGCGTCGAGCACCGCGGGGAACCCTGGACGGCCGTAGCGGTCATCGGGAGGGAAGTACGTGCCGGCGTAGAACGGTTCGCGCTGCGGCGTGAGGAAGACCGTCATCGGCCAGCCGCCCTGCCCCGTGAGGGCCTGGGTGGCCGTCATGTAAACCGCATCGACGTCGGGGCGCTCCTCGCGATCGACCTTGATGTTGACGAAGCCCTCGTTCATCTGTGCGGCGATGACCGGGTTCTCGAACGACTCGTGGGCCATGACGTGGCACCAGTGGCAGGAGGAGTAGCCGACGGAGAGGAGGATCGGGCGGTCCTCGGCGAGGGCGCGGGCGAATGCCTCGTCGCCCCAGGGGTACCAGTCGACGGGGTTCGTCGCGTGCTGGAGGAGGTAGGGGCTGGTCTCATTGGCGAGACGGTTGTGGGAAGGAGTGGCAGGATTCGTCACGGTCGGCTCGCCCCCCAAACATGTCACAGCATGCGCCAGCGTTGCGGCCGCCACGTCGACTGCTCGGGGCTCGGGCTCAGGGTCCACCACGAGAGAGAATCGCCCACCGGTCTCGGTGACGAGATCGTCGGGCGGGTTCGTCGAAGTTGGATTCGCCGCGAAGCGCTCCGCTCGCGGCCACGAGCAGCTGGCGGCGTTGCGATGGTGCGCCGTGCCGCTGCGGCCGCCGACCTATCGTCGCACGGACGTTCGAGGTTGCCTAGCCAGCGAGCCGCCTAGAGCAGGCCGCGCTCCTTGAGCAGGGTCTGCATCGTGGCGCCGATCTGCGACGGGGACTGGGCGATAGCCGCGCCCGCCTGCAGGAGGGCCAGCTTCTTGGCCTCGGCGGTGCCGGCCTTGCCCGCGATGATGGCGCCGGCGTGGCCCATGCGGCGGCCGGGGGGCGCCGTGGCGCCGGCGATGAAGGCCGCGACGGGCTTCTTCATCTGCGTGATGTACTCGGCGGCCTCTTGCTCGGCGGTGCCGCCGATTTCCCCGATCAGCACGACGGCGGCCGTGTCGGGGTCGTTCTCGAAGAGCTCGAGCGCCTCGCGCTGGCTGGTGCCGATGATCGGGTCACCGCCGACGCCGACGCTGCCCGACTGGCCGATGCCGAGACGCGTGAGCTGGTCGACTGCCTCGTAGACCAGCGTGCCGGACCTCGAGATGACGCCGACGCTGCCCGGCATGTAGACATCGACGGGCATGATGCCCGCGCGGGCGAGGGCCATCGGGTTGATGACGCCGGGGCAGTTGGGGCCGATGAGGCGAGTCGTGGAGCCGCGGAGGTAGCGCTTCACGGCGACCATGTCCTTGACCGGGATGCCCTCGGTGATGCAGATCGCGACGGGGATGCCGGAGTCGGAGGCCTCGAGGATGGCGTCGGCCGCGCCGGCGGCGGGGACGAAGATCAGCGAGGCGTTGGCGCCGGTGGCGTCGACGGCCTGGCGCACCGTGTTGAAGACCGGAACGCCCTCGATTTCCTGGCCGCCACGGCCGGGGGTGACGCCGGCGACGACCTTCGTGCCGTAATCGAGCGAGTTGCGGGCCTCGCGTGCGCCGGCGGCGCCCATCCCCTGGATGAGCAGGCGGGTGTTCTCGTTCAGTAGGACGCCCATCGATGTCTCCCTGCGCGGGTGCGAGGCTGTTCAGGTAGGTGGGTGCGGTCGCCTTTCGGGCGGTCGCGTGCGTTGCGGGGCGGGTCGCTATCCGGCGGCCTGCACGGCCATGCGAGCGGCCTCGGCGAAGCCGTCGGCGCGCAGCAGGTCGATGCCGGAGTCGTCGAGGACCTTCATGCCTGCCTCGACGTTGGTGCCCGCGAGGCGAACGACCGTCGGCTGGGGGATGTAGCCCTCGCGCTTGGCGATCACAACGCCCTCGGCGATGACGTCCGTGCGCGCGAGCCCGCCGAAGATGTTGACGAGCACGGCGCGGACGTTGGGGTCGGCGCCGATGATGCGGAGTGCGGCGACGACCGCGTCCGGGTTGTTCTGGGTGCCGATATCGAGGAAGTTCGCGGGGGAGCCGCCCTCGAACATGATGGCGTCCATCGTGGCCATCGCGAGACCGGCGCCGTTGACGAGGCAGCCGATGTTGCCATCGAGCTTCACGTAGTTCTCGATGCCCGCGTCGTTGGCCTCCACCTCGCGCGCGTCCTCCTGGGAACGGTCGCGAGCATCGAAGTGCGGGCGCTGCCGGTAGTCGGCGTTGTCGTCGATGGAGAACTTGGCGTCGGCGGCGAGGACGCGGCCGTCCGTGGTGACGACCAGCGGGTTGATCTCGGCGAGGGAGCTGTCGTTCTCCTCGAAGGCCCGCACGAGGGCGGACATCAGGGCCGTGGCCGGGCGGAGCAGGTCGCCATCGAGGCCCGTGGCGAAGGCAAGGGCGCGCGCCTGGTAGCCCTGGAAGCCGACCGTCGGGTCGACTCGCTGCTGGAAGATGCGCTCGGGCGTCGTGGCGGCGACCTCCTCGATGTCCATGCCGCCGGCCGCCGAGGCGATGACGACAGGCATGCCGGCCGAGTTGTCGATGATGACGCTGAGGTAGAGCTCGCGGGCGATCTCGATCTGCTCCTCGACGAGGACCGAGTGGACGGGCAGGCCCTGTGGGCCTGTCTGATGGGTGACCAGCTGCATCCCGATGATGTCGGCCGCGGCCTGGCGGGCCTCGGCGGGGCTGGAGGCGAGCTTGACGCCACCGCCCTTGCCTCGGCCGCCCGTGTGTGCCTGGGCCTTGACGACGACCGGCCCTCCGAGCTCGCTGGCGACCGCGGCGGCATCCTCGGCGGTGGTGGCGACGCGGCCACGCGGGACGGGGACGCCGTACCGGGTGAGGAGTGCCTTGGCCTGGTACTCGTGCAGCTTCATGTGACGCCTCGATGTGCGTGAGCAGCCTGTGGGTGGAGCGGGCGAGGGCAGCCCGAGAGGGCGCCCGCGCGATGGTAGAGGCGCGGGGGGATGGGCTCAAGGAGAGGACGTAACGAGGTCGCGCCGGGCCCGCCACGCGCGCAGGGCGCGACGACCGCGTGGCGCCTGGAACCACGTCCGTGCTCACGAGGCCGGACTCGCACCTTGGCCCATAACGCGCCCACCCGCGATGATGCCGCGCATGGCGAAGACACGGATCCTGGTGGTGGGCGACACGCACGCGTACACGTGGGAGGAAGTGCACCCCGGCATCCGCGCGGCCGTGGCCGAGGCGGACATCGCGGTGCACTGCGGCGATATCGTGCGGTTCGAGGTGGTGGACGGGTTCGAAGCGGCGGCGAAGCGCGCCATCGTGGTGCATGGCAACTCGGACCCCGTGGAGCTGCGGCAGGGGCTGCCGTACCGCGAGCGGTTCGAGGTGGACGGCGTGCGCATCGGTGTGACGCACCCCTCGTGGGCCGGTCCCGAGTTCGAGCCCCAGGTGCTGCGTGACGACTTCCCCGAGGGCGTGGACGTCATCCTCTACGGGCACCTGCACTACCCGATCCACCAGACCATCGATGGCGTGTTCTACCTCAACGGCGGGCAGGGGTACGCGAGCTTCCTCGTGCCGTGCAACGTCGCGTGGCTGACCATCGAGGATGGCGCGTACAGCGGCGAAATCGTGGAGATCGAGCCCGCGAAGTAGGGCTCGCGGACGACGCACCGAACGAACGACGGGGCCCCAGGGGCCCCGTTCGCGTCTCGAGCAGTCGTGCCAACCGAGTGGTGTCCGGGGCTACGCGGCCTCGCGCAGGATGTCGCGCGCCTTGAGGGGCTGCACCGGCCTCGAGTTGCCGCCCTTGAACAGCTCGAGGAAGGCCGCGACCTGCGACTGCGACACCGTCGTCGGCGCCTGCATCACGTGCCAGCGCACGCCCTCGGAGCAGGGCGGGGTGGTCAGCGAGCCGGCGTAGCGGAACATGTGGCGCTCGCGCGGGAGCACGCTGAGGAGGTCGAAGCTCGGAACGGAGCGCTTGTCGCCCTCGCGAGGGAGCGCCGTCCAGATCGGGGCGAGCGCGCCGTTCTCGACGCCGAGGGCGTGCATCACACCGATGACCGCGAGTTCGCCGCGCTCGTTCTTGTGGACGAAGTGCGTCTCCATCGCCATCTGCTTGCCCTCAACGGTGTGTTCCGAGGGGGCGTGGAAGTGGAACTGGAGGAGGTCGTAGGGCGTGCCGTCGATCTCGATCGTGCTGCCCTTGGCGAGGTTCGCCTGGATCGTGTGTCCGTTGTTCACCACGGTGAGGGCCGAGTTCGGGTCCCAGCGGAACACTGTGCGGCCCCCGGCGACCGTCTGCGTGAAGGAGATGTCGATGGGCGACTGCGTGGTGCCCGTGCCGCAGACCGCGTTCTCGGCGCCGAGCTTGCCCCACTCGGCCGGGCCGCCGGCGCCCTCGTAGGCCCAGTGCGGGGCCTCGTGAGCATCCGCCGAGGCGGCGGCGGTCGTCGCGCCGTGTGTGTCCTTTGCGGCTGTCGACGTCGTGGCGGACGTCGTCGAGCCGTGGCTGCTAGACGCCGACGTGGCCTTCGGGGCCGCGCCGTGGGAGTCGGCCGCGGCAGCAGGCGCCCCGTGGCCGTCATCGGAGGCCGCGGCACCGCCGCGCAGCTTGCGCACCTCGAGCTGGAGGGACTTCAGCTCGTCCTCGACGGCGGTGAGCTCCTCCTTGGTCGGGCCTGCGGCGCCGCAGGCAGCGGCGATGAGCGCGACCGTGCCGGCCAGCGAGAATCGGGCGGCGCGCTTGCCGAAGGCGCGACGGCTGATGTGCGTCGACAGCAGCTCGTGATGTGCCGTCATCGCTGACCTCCTCAGGCACCGGCCGGAGCCCCCGAGGGGAGTCCGGCCGGTCACGTTGCTTGATGCGGAGCCGGCGTAGCCGCGCTAGGCGGCCGCCCCCTCCTCGTCGTCCCAGCCGAACGGGGCGACGCGACCCTCGGAGGCGCGTGCTTCAGACGTGCGCCCCTCGGAGTTGCGTCCCT
>CADEHD010000052.1 GCA_902827055.1 uncultured Chloroflexota bacterium
TACTTCCGCGACGGCGCTGAGTATAGGTCAGACGCCGAACCTCGCGCCAGAACCGTGCGTGTTCGATTCGCGAATTCGCGATTCAGTGTGCCGCCGCTGCGCCCGGCCTCGCCTCATTCGCCCCGATGGCGCTGGATCGAGCTGATGACGAGCGCCAGGCCCAACCCCACGACGACAGCAGGGAGCACGATGCCCTCGCGAATGGCGATCGCTTCGAGGCGGTCGAGCAGGAAGGCGGCCCCGGCGCCCATGAACACGAGACCCGCCGCAGCCGCCCCCATGTCGTAGCGGCGCGCTCCGGGGATCGTCGGGTCGTGGATCGGGGTGACGGTGGTCATCGTTCCTCCCGGGGACTGCGGCACCTAGCGGGTGACCTCGGCGGAACCGAACGCGGTGCTGAGGTCGATCTCGATGCGGCGCGTCGCGTTCGCGTAGTCGGCAGTCTCCTTCTCGCGGTTCGTCCCGAGCCCCGAGAACGACTCGCCCAGGACGCGCGACTCGCCAAAGACCGTGCCCGCCTGCACTCGCACGGGGATGCGGGCAGGGAGGCGGATGCGGGTGTCGCCGAAGGCCGTGGAGACTCGGATGCGCGTGGTGCCCTCCGGCACTTCGAAGTTGGTGAGGTCGAGCGTGAACGAGCCAAACGCGTGGCTGTACTCGCGCTGCAGCGTGGCTGCCGACGTCGGCTGCGCCCGCTGGTCGCCGAACGCGTTGTCGACAGGCAGGCGCACGGCCGTGAGCCCGGAGAGCAACACGGTGAGCAGCAGCCCCAGCGCGACCAGCGCACCGGACCCGACGCGACCGGCGGTGATGACCAGTGCCGCGCCCGTGGTGACGAGCGCCGCCGCAAGCACGACGTCCCAGCGCGGCGTGGGGACCTCGAGCTCACTGAGCAGCCAGAGCGCGCCGACTGCTACGAGGACGAGTCCGAAGACGATCCCGCCTCCCGTGGCCCGCGAGCGCGGCTCGCCGGTGGCGGCGCCGTCCTCCGGCATCACGAACGCGGCGACGATGTAGAAGACGATAGCAACGCCGCCCGTAAAGACCGCGAGCAGCACGAGCGCGAGGCGAACCAGCGTGGGATCGACGTCCAGGTATGTGGCGATGCCGCCGGCGACTCCGCTGATCCAGCGGTCGGAGCGGCTCCGCATGAGGCGTCCGCGCATCGTGGGGTTGCCGCCGCCGGGGGCGACCGGGGCGGGAGTCCCGGATTCGGTGACCATGGAGACCTCCCCTCGTGATCCTGCGCGCCGCGGGGATGGCGTTCCGACCCCGCGTTCGCGGTCCCGTACATCGTACACGTGATGCACAGCGCGCCGGGTACCGGGTGTCACCCGGCGAGGTGGCGGAGGCCCCACTCGAGTGGACCTCGAGGGGGTGGCGGGGCGAGGGGCGGACGCTCGGCCGGTGTCAGCCGTCGAGCGTCCGCGGTGTGAAGGGGCCTCGCGAGGCGGGCCCTACGCCCCGTACTTGGTGAGGCGGCCGGCGTGCGCGAACGCCTGCGGCAGCAGCTCCTTTGCGGGGAAGATGCCGAGGCCGCCCTCGGCGCACTCCGTCTCGTTGAAGCGATGCTGCGCGTCCCCGCGCACGGTGCGCCCCGACATCAGCACGGGCACGGGGTGCCACGAGTGCGAGGCGAGCACGGCGGGCGTCGAGTGGTCGCCGCCCACGATCAGAACATCGGGCTTCAGGTCCAGGAGCGCTGGCAGGCACGCATCGAAGTCCTCGATGGCGCGCACTTTCCGGTCGAAGTCGCCATCCTCGCCCGCGCTGTCCGTGTACTTGTAGTGGACGAAGAAGAAGTCGTAGTCGTCCCAGTGCTGCTTGAGCGCAGCGAACTGCGACTCGAGGTTGGTGCCCGCGTCGAGGACCTCCATGCCGACGAGGCGCGCAAGGCCGCGGTACATCGGGTAAATGGCGCAGGCGGCCGCGCGGAGCTTCCACAGCTCGGGAAGCTGAGGGAGGTCAGGGCGGTGCGCCCAGCCGCGCAGGGTCAGGTGGTTCGCCTGGTCGCGGCCGGAGATGATCTCGCGGGCCGCGGCGACGAACTGGTTGGCAAGATCGGCGGTGCGCTGAGCGGCAGGCGTGAGCGCCTCGACGGCGGGTACCGCGACGCCCTCGCGCTGCGGATCGGTCTCGCTCAGGTCCTCGGCGAGGCCTTCGCCGCGCAGGACGAGGACGAAGCGGTGCTCCCGCACCGGCTCGACGAACACCTCGACGCCGGGGAGCTTGATTTCTCTTAGCTGGGCGCAGATCTCAGCGGTGATCTCGGTGGCGACGCGCCCGGCGCGGCGGTCGGTGATCAGGCCGTCGGGGCCCACCGTGCAGAAGTTGGCGCGCGCAGCAAGGTCGTTGGGCCCGAGCGGGAAGTCGATACCGGTGGCCTCGAGCACGCCGCGACCGACGTCGTAGACCAGCGGGTCGAGGCCGAAGAGCGCCATGTGGCCGGGACCGGACCCCGGGGTGATGCCCGGCGCGACGGGAATCGTGAGTCCCACGGCGCCCTCGCGCGCGAGCCGGTCGAGGTGCCGGATGTTGGCCGATTCGAGCTCGGTGCGGCCGCGTGGCCCGGCGAGTCCGCCCAGGCCGTCGAGTACGCAGAGCACGACCTTAGTGTCGGCAGGGATGGAGAGGCGGCGAATCAGATCGAGGTCCATGCCCTCGATGCTAGCGGGTGTGGCGGGCGCGGGGGATCATCCCGGCGGTACTTCACCGACTTCCCGCAGACGGTCATCCCGAGCCGGTCCGGAGCGTCCCCGAACTCATGGCCTGGGCGCTCGCCGTCAGGCGTCGAGGAGCGCAGCCACGCCGGGCAGCGTCTTGCCCTCCAGCATCTCGAGGGAGGCCCCGCCACCCGTCGAGATGTGGGTGATGTGCGCCGAGACGCCAGCCTGCGCCAGGACGGCCGCCGTCTCGCCGCCGCCAACGATGGTGGTCGCCTCCAGCAACGCGAACACGCGTGCCATCGCGAGCGAGCCGAGCGCGAACCGCGACTGCTCAAACAGCCCCATGGGGCCGTTCCAGACCGCGGTCTTCACCGGCCTCAGCGCCTCCGAGAACGCCTCGACGGTGGCGGGGCCGATGTCGAGGATGCGCCACCCCGAGGGTACGCGGTCGATCGGGACGGTCACGACCTGGCTGCTGGCGCCGGCACCGAAGGCCGCCACGACGTCGACGGGGAGCACGAAGTTGAGCCCCGGCTGGCGCGCGGCACGGTCGAGGATCTCGCGGGCGACATCGACCCGGTCGCGCTCGACGAGGGAGTCCTCCACGCGCACTCCCTGGGCGAGGAGGAAGGTGTTGGCCATGGCGCCCCCGACGCAGATCACGTCGGTGCGGCTCAGGAGGTGCTCGAGAATGAGGAGCTTGTCGCTCATCTTCGCGCCGCCGAGGACGAGGCCGAACGGGCGCTCGGGCGCGTCCGCGACGCCACCGAGGTAGTGCACCTCGCGCTCCATGAGCAGGCCCGCGACGGCCGGCAGGTGCTTCGGAATCCCGACGATCGAGGCGTGCGCGCGGTGTGCCGTGCCGAAGGCATCGTCGACGTAGATGTCGCCCAGGCGGGCGAGCTCGGCGGCGAAGGTGGGGTCGTTCGCCTCCTCCTCCGCGTGGAAGCGCACGTTCTCGAGGAGGACGACCTCGCCGGGGCGGAGCGCGTCGACGGCGGCGGCGGCATCGGGGCCCACGCACTCGGGAGCGCACGCAACCGGAATCCCGAGCAGCCCACCGAGGTGCGCGGCGACGGGTGCGTTGCTGAACGCCGGCTCAGGACGACCCTGCGGCCGGCCGCGGTGGGAGATGATCGCGATGCGCGCGCCGCCCTCGCGGAGGGCCTGGATGGTCGGCAACGACTCGCGGAGGCGATAGTCGTCGCGCACCCCCGCCTCGTCGACCTGGACGTTGTAGTCCACGCGCAACAGCACACGCTTGCCACGCACGTCGATGTCTCGAATGGTCCGCTTCCGCACTCGGTCCCCCCTCCAGCGCCAGTGAGAGTACAGACGCGCCCGCAAATAGAGAAATGGGAAATATATGAAGCGGCCGGGTCGGACTGCGGGACGCCTCGGCTGTCAGTGAACGAAGCGCGCTTCGTGTGCGGGTTGCCGTCGGGTGGGGCGCGCATGGCACGCGTCGGCCTCGATAGGCAGGGCGGATGCTGTGAGGGCGGGGCGCGGAGTCCGCCGGGAAACGACAGAGCCACGCACCGGGTGCAGCTCCCGATGCGTGGCTCGACGTGACGGGTCGCCGCGTGAGCGGCTTACCGTACGGTGTCTACGCAGTCACCGCCGAGGGCTGGGCCCACGCTGCGTGGCGGCCGGGGATGTGGCTCAGGGAGACGACCACACCCTCGTTCTCGACGTCGACCGCGAGGCGTACGCGGCGGCTGCGCGCGAACTCGAGCGGCTCGCGCGGCACGACGGACTGCAGGCGGAAGGTCTTGCCCGCAGATGCCGCCATCGCCCAGGCGCCCATGATCGTCTCGACGAGGTTCGTGGGGAGCTCGCGCATCTCCTCGCGGAGCAGGAGCGCCGTCGCGATGTCGCACTGCGAGGCGAGCGCCTCGATGTACTCGCGTGGTTCCGCGCCCCGGGCGAGCAACTCAAGGGCGAGGGCGTTGCCGTCCTCGGTCGAGAGCATGTCCGTTGCGGCTTCCGTGATGTCCTTGCAGCCTGCAGCCATCGTGTCCACCCTCCATAGTGCATCGACCTGCTCGCCGGACAGTAGGCAGGCCTCGGCGTGCGGGAAACCGTCATTTGTCGCATATCATCGGGTGCGACATGCCTCCTGCGCCCGACATCGACGATGTTGACCTCGAAGCGTTCCTCGGGCATGCGCGTCGCGCCGCGCGCACGCTGGACCCGTCGCTCCGAGACGCGTGGCTCCCGCTGTACGAGAGCGGCCTGCGCGCCGCGTTCGGCCAGCAAGACCGACGTGGGTTCGCGGACATGGCCCTCTTTGCGGCGGTGCGCCTCGATGCCGATGGGCGGCACGACGAGGCGATCTCGCAGCTCGACATGGGCCTCAGCCTCCTCGGGGACTCGAACTCAGCCGCGGCGCTCCTCGGCAGCATGCTCGCGCTCTACCGCGCGCTCGGACATCAGCCGGACGCAGCCCGCCAGCTGGTCGCGGAGGTCGAGCTGTTGTCGCACAACGCTCGCCCGCGGCGTGTCCGCATGGAGAGCGCGGTCAACATCGCCATCGCCCGCTGCGTGCTGCTGGACGCCACCGAGGACCCGCGCGCGCTGCTGCAGCTGACCCGGCGCGTCCAGCGCAGCCCCTTCGACTGGCAGTTGAGCGGCCTCCTCAGCTGGCTGGTGCCGCTTACGGTCGCGCGAGGTGACGCGGTCGGTAGCTCACCATGGCTGCGCGCGCTGGGCGCCCTCGCGACGTCCTCCGCGCACCCCTGGCGCCAGGCTGATGCCGCCGTGTTCAGGCTCGCCATCGAGCACCGCGACGAGGGCAGCGCGGCGCCGATCGATGCGGGGCGGAACTACCTCGCTGGGTGGCGGGCCGCGCTGCTTCGGCTGCACCGCGCCGTGCGCCATCGTGACCAGGCGGAAGCGCAGGAGGCGCTGCAGGGGCTCGAGGGCCTGCGTACCAGCGTCCACGGGGGTTTTACGGACGGGTTCGCGGTCGCCGAGGCGGTCGCGGACACGAGGCACCCGACCGACGGCGGGGCTGCCCTGGCGCCGCCCGCGACGATCTCGTTGCTGAACCTCGAGCTGGTCCTCGCGGGCAGCGAGTACGTCGCGTTCCACGGTGACCAGGCCTCTGCGGCGGCGTGGCTCGCGAGGCTCGCGAGCGCTCTCCCTCGCGCGGTGCGCACGTCGCTCGCCTGGCCGGTCGCGCGGGACCGCGTCGAGGGGCTGCTCAAGGTCCGCACGGGCGACGTTCGCGGCGGGGTCGCGAGTCTGCGGGCCGCGGTCCAGTGGTGCGACGCAGCGGGCTACCTCATCGAGGGGGCGTTGAGCCGTCTCCAGCTGGGCGAGATCCTCGCGCTCTCGGAGCGGCCGAGCTCAGCGCACCAGTCGGGCGGGCTCCGCTCCGCCGGCATCGAGGTGCTGCAGCGACATGGCCTGGATCCGACGGCGCCCGCGTACGCCGCGACTCGTGCGTTCTCCCTGGGGCGCGGCGCCAGCGCGGCGCTGCTCGCACCAAGAGAGGTCCAGGTGCTGAAGTTGCTCGCCGACGGGATGACGTACCGCGAGGCGGCGGACGCACTCGGCGTGCAGTGGCGCACGGTCCAGACGCACGCCTACCACGCCTACTCGAAGCTGGGGGTGACACGACGGCTGGCGGCGGTTGAGACCGCGCGCCGCCTCGGGGTGATCTAAACGCCTGCCTCGCGGGCCTCGAAGGGCACGGCGGGCGCCACGGTCAGCGCGAGGTCTGCAACAGGCGCACGCTGACGATCGTGAGCCACGCGAACACGCCGCCGAAGAACAGTCGCTGCGTTACGCCCACGCCGAACGACCCCCACCCGTAGTTGGTCATCGCGAAGCCGACGAGCAGCGCAAAGCCGGAGGCCATCCACAGCCAGTCGATGCTGACGCTGGGCCCCATGCGAAGCACGCCGTACGCCAGGCCGAGGACGGCACTCGCTACGAGCAGGCGATACACGTAGTACGCGGCCATGTTGTGCAACTCGCCGCTCCTCGAGAGGACGGGGAAGATGCTGGGGTCGGTCGGGTACCAGCCGGCTGTGCCGATCGCGGCCGCGTACGCGAGGAAGACGAGGCCGAGCGGTACGCCTCGCCACCCGCTGGCCAGCATCGCGACGCCCAGCCCGGCGCCACCGACGGCCATCCCGGCGAACGCGAGATACATGACCCAGCCGGAGCCCGTGAGTACGTACTCGCTGAGATAGCGGCGCGCGGGATCGAGGCCGCGCTCCGCGAGGTGCAGGTACGTGATCGCGATCGCCCAGCACAGGTTCGCGCCGAGCGCGGTCGTCGCGGCCATGATGACGAGCGACTGTCGGTCCATCTCGGAGCGCCCTCGCAGGCTGCGCGCCTAGAGCAGGCGGCGGATCGGCTTACGACCCGGGCGCGGGTCGTAGTTCGACTTGAACATGTCGAGCTTGTCGCGCTCGATCAAGTACTTGCCTGCGAAGAGGTGCGCGCCCAGCCGGCCCTGTTTGATGAGGCGGCGGAGGCTCTGGGGGTGAATACCGAGCTCGCGCGCGGCCTCCACCAGGTCGAGGTAGTCATCGAAAGGTGAGTCGGGCAACTGGGAACCCCGTCGGCTGGGAAACGGCGGGCAAGGACACACACGTCGATCAGAGTTCGGCTTCTGATCATGTGCGTACGCAAGAATAAACCGTGAATCGTGGAGTGTAAAGTGCTTAGACGGTTGATCGTCGGGGGTTGTTGACGGAGCGTCGCCCGGGAGCCATCGAGGGTTGTGCCCTCGGGAGGTGCGCCGACTAGATCGCCGGGGCGCCGGCGGCGCGCAATCGCGCTACGACGGCGGGCAGGGCCTCGATGACTGCGTCGATGTCAGCCTCGGTGTGCGTGGGCCACGTCGACATCCGCACGGACCCGATGGCGAGCTCGAGCGGCACGTTCATCGCGAGGAGCACGTGCGAGGGCTCCCAGGTCGCGGAGGTGCACGCGGCGCCCGCCGAGCATGCGATCCCCATCCGATCGAGTGCGGTGACGACCGCCTCGCCCTCGACGCCGGGGATGCAGACGTGGGTGTTGTTGGGCAGGCGCGCGATGGGGTCGCCGTTGAGCACGGCGTCCGGCACGAGGCGTCGAATGCCCTCCAGGAGGCGGTCACGGAGCATGCTGGTGCGACTCGCGAATCCGTCCCGCTCGGCCTGGGCGAGTTCCAGGGCGCGCGCGATCCCCACGATGCCCGGGGTGTTCTCGGTGCCGGATCGGCGCTGGCGCTCCTGCCCGCCGCCCGACAGCTGTTCAAGGAAGGGCACGTCCCGGCGGATGTAGAGGAGGCCGGTACCCTTCGGCCCGCCGAACTTGTGGCCGGACAGGGAGAGCAGGTCGACGCCCAGCTCGTCCACGGCCAGGCGCAACGCGTTCGCGGCCTGGACGGCGTCGGTGTGGAACGGGATGCGGCGCCCGAGTGTCGCGGCGCGCGCCCGGACGCCGCGCGCGATCTCGGCGAGCGGCTGCACGGTCCCCACCTCGTTGTTCGCGTACATCACCGAGACGAGCACGGTGTCCGAGCGCGCCGCACCGATGACCTCGGGGGGGTCAACGCGGCCGCGCGCGTCGACGGGGATGTATTCGACCTCGAAGCCGAAGCGCTCGAGGTACTGGGCGGAGTGGAGGACCGCGTGGTGTTCGATCTGCGTCGTGACGATGTGCTGGCCCGCGCCGGAGTCGCGCTGGGCGAACGCGACGCCCTTCAGGCCCGCGTTGATGCTCTCGGTGCCGCCCGAGGTGAAGACGATCTCCTCTTTGAGAGCGCCCAGCACGTCCGCGATGCTGGCGCGCGCGGCCTCGATGGCGCCGCTCGCACGGAATCCGCCCGCGTGGTGTCCCGAGGGGTTGGCGTACAGGGAGGTGAAGAACGGCAGCATTGCCTCGAGCACCTCTGGACGCACGGCCGTGGACGCCGCGGAATCGAGGTAAATCGGCTGCCGGGCGGCGATGTCATCCATATCATCCATCGGCACAGGATATACCCCTGCGGGGTACCAGCGAGCATTGCCGCGTTTTCGTCAGGGCGCGCCCGTTACGAACGGGGGGGTCCGGTCGCCGATGATGGAAAGAACGACTCAACGCAGCGGAGTGGCGGAGTCATGGGCCAGACGAGCAACAGGCCAAGGCGGCTGCCGGTCGACGCACCTCGGCGGGGCCGCGAGCGCGGACCGTGGGGGCCCGGGAGCCTCGGCGGCCTAGCGCTGATACTCCTCGCGGGGCTGCTCGCGAGCTCCTTCTTCTGGGAGGCGCCGGCGCCGGTGGCGAGCCAGGGGACGCCGCCAGGGCAGATCAGCGGCGACATGCCCGCGAACGGCCTGGGGCTGGTGGTCTGGGGTGGCGGCCCCCTCGAGGAGTTGCGCACGGCCGCGAGCTCGCGCGGGTGCGCGATCGCCTCGTTCTGGGTCATCGAGCGCGGGGCGTTCCTCGGGCACCTGGTGGGGGCGCCCGCCGCGGTGAACCGCGCCTTCACGGAGCGCTTCCCGGGCGGTCTGCCGTCGACGCCCGGCGTGGTGGTCTGCCGGAGCGGGGGCTCGGTCGCGGCCCCGGGGGCACCCGCCCCGGTCGCACCGTCCGCGCCGCCGGTCACGGCATCGACTGGCGCGCGGCAGATCGAGCAGAGCGGCTGCCAGCTCTTCCCGGATGACAACCCGTGGGCGATGCGCGTCGACAACGCGCCGCTGCACCCGAACTCCGACCGCTACATCGCGTACATCCTCGGGACCGGGGGCAACCGATTCCTGCACGCGGACTTCGGCGAGAACCCCGACTACGGCATCCCTTACGTAGTGGTGCCGCCAGACCAGCCGACGACGCCGGTGACGTTCGACTACGCCAGCGAGAGCGACGTCGGCCCGTACCCGCTGCCGCCGAACGTACCCATCGAGGGCGGCTCCGACCGCCACGCACTGGTGGTCCGCCAGGGCGAGTGCAAGCTCTACGAGCTGTTCGCGCTGGAGCGGACGACCTCGGGGTGGCGCGCGGGGTCCGGCGCGATCTTCGACCTGCGCTCGAATGCGCTGCGGCCGGACCGGTGGACCTCGGCGGACGCGGCGGGACTGCCGATCTTCGCGGGCCTGGTGCGGTTCGACGAGGTGCAGCGCGGGCGCATCGACCACGCCCTGCGATTCAGCGTGGAGCGCACGCAGCGCGCGTTCATCCACCCGGCCACGCACTTCGCGAGCTCGATCACGTCGGCGGACGCGCCGCCGATGGGACTGCGGCTGCGCTTGCGTG
>CADEHD010000053.1:0-6027 GCA_902827055.1 uncultured Chloroflexota bacterium
CGTATGTTCGCGCACCTCCCTCCCGAGGGCTTCCGCGCCCTGCCGGTCGATGACCGACGCACGTGGTTACGTCGCGCCATCGCGACCATCGCGGCGGAGCGTGCACGCGGACCGCGCCCGCCCCGGCCTCGCGGCGCCGCTGGCGAGGCCCCACCGGCGACTCCCGCGGCGCCCCGTCCGCGGCCTCCGCGCGCTCGAGCCGCGGCGACCACGGATCTCGAGGCGGTGCCCGGCTCCGACCGCCCGCGCTCGCTGCCTACGCCAGGCGCGGCGGAGCCCGTCGAGGGCGCGCCCTCGGGCCGGGCGACGGCAGCGCGCGTGCCTCGAGCGGCCGTCGCGACTCCCCAGCCTGCGGTCAGCGAGCGGCCGAAGGCCGCCCGCAAGATCGCGCCAGGAGCGGCGGGGCTCGACCTGGAGTTGGCCCGTGCGGGCACGGGGCTCCGCGCGCCCACCCTCGAACGGCTCGCCCGGCTGGGACTCGAGACGGTGGGCGACGCGCTGCGGCACTACCCGTACCGCCACCACGACTTCTCGATCACGGTGCCGGTCGCCCAGCTGCGGATCGGCATCGAGCAGACCGTCCGCGGCCGGGTGGCCAAGGTGCGTGAGGTGCGGATGGGGCGCGGAGGCCGCATGCGCAGCACGGAGGCGACGGTCGTCGACGAGTTCGGCACGCCGCTGCGTGTGATCTGGTTCAACCAGCCCTTCCTCGTGCGGTCGCTGCCCGAGGGGGCCGAGGTCGCGCTGGCGGGCGCGGTGAAGGCGTTCCGCGGCCACCCCACGCTTGAGAACCCGGAGTTCGAACGCCTCGACGGCCGCATGGCGCTGCCCTCGGAGGGCGGCACGGCGCACACGGGACGCATCGTCCCGGTGTACCGGCTCACGGAGGGCGTGCCCCAGCGCACACTTCGCTCGCTGATCGCCGGCCTCCTCGAGCGCTTCGGCGATCGCATCCCGGACCCGCTGCCGGAGGACGTGCGTCGCGAGCACGACCTCCCCCCGGCAGCCGAGGCGGTGCGGCAGATGCACTACCCGGATAGCCCAGAGGCGCTCGCGCGGGCCCGCCGGCGGCTGGCCTTCGAGGAGCTGCTGGCGATCCAGCTCGGCGTACAGCGGCGCAAGCGGGACTGGGCAGGCTCAGGGAACGCGCCCCTCCTCGAGGGCCGCGCCACGGCCGAGGCGTTCCTGAGCACGCTGCCATACACGCTGACGGGGGCGCAGCGCGGCGCCCTCGAAGACGTGCTTCGCGACATCGAGCGCCGCTCTCCGATGGCACGGCTGGTCGAGGGCGACGTGGGCTCCGGCAAGACGGTCGTGGCACTCGCGGCGATGCTGGCCTCGGTGGCCGCGGGATACCAGGCGGCGCTCATGGCACCCACCGAGGTGCTGGCGGAGCAGCACTTCCGCACCATCTGCCGTCTGCTCTCGGGCGAGCCGGAGCCGCCCCTCGGAGGGGTGCTCCCAGCGCCGTTCCTCCCGCTGCCCTTGCGCGCGGTCCTGCTGACGGGCTCCACGAAGGCCAAGGAGCGCCGGGATGCGCTCGCCTCGATTCGCCACGGCGGCGCCCACATCGTAGTCGGCACCCACGCCCTGCTGGAGGACACGGTCGCCTTCCAGAAGCTCGGCCTGGCGGTCGTCGACGAGCAGCATCGCTTCGGGGTGATGCAGCGGGCGAAGCTCCGCGAGAAGGGCGGCGGCGCTTACACGCCTCACTTGCTGGTCATGACCGCGACGCCAATTCCGCGGTCGCTGGCGCTGGCGGTGTACGGCGACCTGGACCTGTCGATCATCGACGAGCTGCCTCCGGGCCGGGCACCCATCGAGACGCGCTGGCTGCCGCCGGAGCGCCGCCACGAGGCCTTCGCGCACGTGCGCCAGGAGCTCGATGCGGGACGCCAGGCGTTCGTGATCTGCCCGCTGGTCGAAGGGTCGGACACGGTGGCGTCGCGCGCGGCGACCGAGGAGTACGACCGGCTGCGGCTGCAGGAGTTCCCCGACCTCGCGAGTCGCATCACCCTCCTCCACGGCCGGATGTCCGCGAAGGACAAGGACGCGGCGATGCGCGCGTTCAGCGACGGCGCGACGAAGATCCTCGTCTCCACGGCAGTGGTGGAGGTGGGGATCGACGTGCCCAACGCGACGGTGATGGTCATCGAGGGGGCGGACCGCTTCGGCCTCGCGCAGCTGCACCAGTTCCGCGGGCGCGTGGGCCGCGGGCAGTGGCCGTCGACGTGCTACCTGCTGGCCGACGAGCCATCGGACGAGGCAGTCGAGCGGCTGCAGACGGTGGCCCGCACGCGGGACGGGTTCGCCCTCGCCGAGGCGGACCTGCAGCTCCGCGGAGCCGGGGACTTCTTCGGGACGCGTCAGTCCGGTGCGCCCTCGCTGCGGGTGGCGTCACTCCTCGACGCGCAGCTCATCGCGGAGACCCGCGCCGAGGCGGAGCGGCTCCTCAACGCGGATCCCCAGCTGGCGGCGCGCGAGCACATCGACCTCCGCCTGCTCGCTCTCCGCACGGCGGACGGCGTCGTCAACGAGCGGCACTAAGGGCTGGCCGCGAGGCAACCCCGCGCGAGTGCCAGTTCGGCCCCTCGCGCCACGGCGTGGCCCGCTAGGATCACGGCATGAGCCGCTACATCGAGGCGATGACGCGCGACGAGCTGGTAACGGAGGTGGTCGGCCTGGTGCGGGCCGGTCTCCTGTGCCACCACGAGGTGTCCGACCCTACGGTCCTCCCCGTGGACCGGCTGCGCTCGCACGTCCGCAGCCTCCGGATGCGCATCGTGCGAGAGCGGCGGATCGACCTCGAACCGGCGGCGGGGAGTGACGCGTGAGCGAGCTGCGAGCAGAGTGGTTCCGACCCGAGTCGATCACCCCTGAGACCGCGGCGTTCAACGCGCGGCTCGAGGCGCAGGTCGCGGCCGCACCGCACGCCACAACCGTGCCCGTCGACGAAACTCGGGCCCTGCGCGACGCGATGAACGAGTCGAAGCGTCTCGCTCACGCCGAGGAGCGCTCGTTCGGGCCCGTGCCTTCTCGGATCCTGCGCCCACCGCGCATCGAGGGCGTGTTCCTCTGGATCCACGGTGGCGGCTGGCGCGGGGGGCGGCCGTGGTACCAGGAGGACTACCTCTGGGACCTGGCGCAGTCGGCCAACATCGCGACGCTGTCCGTGGGCTACCGGCTGGCGCCGGAGCACCCGTATCCGGCGGCACCAGATGACTGCGAGGCGGCGGCGCTCTGGCTCGTGCGCAACGCCGCGAGCGAGTTCGGCACGGACCGCATCGTGATCGGCGGTGCGTCCGCCGGTGGACATCTCGCCGCGGTGACCCTCCAGCGGCTGCGCGACCGACACGGGTACACGGGGTTCCTCGGCGCGGACATGCTCTACGGCGTGTACGACCTCGGGGGCACGCCGTGGATGCGCACGGTCGGCGAGACGGTCCCCGCGTGGGACTGGCGCTCGATGCAGCAGGGCGTCGAGTGGTTCGCGGGGGGGCGCGACCTGCGCGACCCCGACATCTCGCCGCTGTACGGCGACCTCTCCTCGATGCCGCCCGCGTTGTTCACCATCGGGACGCGCGACTCGCTGCTCGAGGACACGCTGTTCATGCACGGCCGCTGGCTCGCCGCCGGCAACGATGCCGAGATCGCGGTCTATCCCGGCGCCGTGCACGGCTTCGATGGCCAACTGCTCGCCATCGCGGCGGAGTCGCGCGCGCGCCGGCAAGCGTTCGTGCGCGAGCGCCTCGGAGTCCCCGCTGCGCGCTAGAGCGGTCGGCATCGGCATCGCGGTGCTTGCCCTCGTGTGCAGCGGGTGCGGGCTCCTTCGATACGAACCACCACGCGCCGGACTCGAGCCACGGTCGTCCGCGACGCCGCCCGTCCCGACCGCGCCGGGCACGCCCACTACTCGCGCGACCGGCTCGACGACTGCGAGCACGGCAACGCCAGAAGCGATCTCACCAGGGCGCGCACCCGCGCTCGAGGCGAACGCGCGCCTCCTCGAGGCCGCCGCACGCGGCGACGCGGCCGGGGTACGGCGCGCCCTCGGCGACGGCGCCGACGTCGACGCACGCGGTGCCGGCCGGCGCACGCCACTGCTTATCGCGACGGGCGGACACCACACCGAGGTGGCTCGCCTGCTCATCGAGGCGGGCGCCGATGTGAACGCGCAGGACGACCGCCGCGACAGCGCGTTCCTCCTCGCGGGCGCGGAGGGCGCCGTGGCGATCCTGCGGCTGGCCGCGCCATCCGCCGACGTCACCATCCTCAACCGGTTCGGGGGCACGGCGCTCATCCCGGCGGCGGAACGCGGGCACGTCGAGGCGGTGCGCTTCCTCCTCGAGGCGACCCGGGTCGACGTGAACCACGTCAACAACCTGGGGTGGACGGCACTCCACGAGGCGATCGTGCTCTCGGACGGGGGCCCACGGCACCAGGAGATCGTGCGGCTGCTCCTGACGCACGGCGCCGACCCGAATATCACCGATCGCGACGGCGTGACCGCGCTCGGGCTGGCGCGCGCGCGGGGATACGCGGTGATCGCGCGCGACCTCGAGGGCGCGGGCGGGCGCTGAGACCGGGCGACGTGCCTACTCGCACGGCGCATCGAGGACAGCGGGCCGCAGTGACGGGAACGCCGCGCTGTCGTAGACCTCGATGGGGCCATGCCGCGTCGTCGAGTCCTCGAGCACAACGCCGCGCGCGTCGCGGCTGAGGTAGGTGGACGCGACGATTCGCCCGTCCTCGGCATTCACGACGACGGTCTCCGACGCGCGTCCCTCGTCCTGGCGCCACTCCTTCACCCACTCCGCCACGCGTGGGTTGTCCAGGGTCGCGCGGGGCCGAAGACCGAGCGGCTCGAGCGCCGGAGCGCGCAACACAGGCGCGCGCACGGGGTTGTAGCCCGCGGCGCGTAGCTCGTCGGCGGTGGTCAGGGTGGGGAGGAAGAACAGCAGGAAGCTCGCATCGGGCTGCGCGCTGCTGCGGCACGAGGCGAGGCCGGCTGGCGTCGAGTGGCGGTTCGCGACGTCGCGGAAGGTGACCTCGGTCGCGCTGTAGTACTGCGACTGGACCTCGAGGCCGTCGGCGCGGCGTGTGCGCGCGGAGTACTCGGTCGGGGTGCCCGCCTCGTCGAAGCGGGTCAGCGTCTCGCCGTACAGCTCGATGCCGTTATTCGCGTCGAGGCCGCCGGCGGTCGTGATTCGCGTCACATGGGCCTGGCGCGCGACCACGCCGCGGAGTGCCGGCAGGCGACGCGAGTCATCACGGCCGAGCCGCTGCGGCGGCCCGGATCGCGGTGGGTCGCGCCCGACTGTCATCCGATTCGGCCCTGGGCTTCGAGGCCAAAGGGCGCGCTCCCGGTCCCACGCGAGCAGGAGCACGGCAACCACCGCCGTCGTTGCCGCCACCACGAGGACCAGTACCGGAGTCCGCGACGACGTCACCCAGCACTCCCTGCCTGTGCGCAGGGTGGCGCGGCACCCCCTGCGAGGCCGCTACTCGAGCGGCACGTTGTTGAGCACGCCAGTCGCGCGCAGCGCCTCGATCTCGGAGTCGCTCTTTCCGAGGACGGTGCGCAGCACGTACTCGCTGTGCTGCCCGAGGTTCGGCGCAGCCCAGCGCACGCGCCCCGGGGTACGGCTGAAGTGCCACGACACGCCCGCGATGACGTGACGTCCCACCGAGGGCTGGTCCACCTCTGGCCAGAAGCCACGCGCGCGCAGGTGCGCGTCCTCCACCACGCGCCGCATGTTCGAGACGGTGCCGGCCGCCACACCAGCGGCCTGCAACTCGGTCATCGCCTGGTCGGGTGTGCGCTGCGAGGTCCACGAGGTGATCAGCGCGTCGATCGTGTCGTGGTGGGCGTGGCGTCCCTCGACGGTGGCGTAGTCGGGATCCGAGGCGAGCGCGGCCTGCCCGATCACCGTCGCGAGCGCACGCCACTCGTGCAGGCTCCCGACCGCCAGCCCGACCCACGCATCGGCGCCGGCGGGACCGAGCGCGGCCTCGTCCGGGGCGCAG
>CADEHD010000053.1:6037-9892 GCA_902827055.1 uncultured Chloroflexota bacterium
CCCACGGCCGGGGAACGGCGCCGCCCGGTGCAGCCGGAAGCGCGCCGCGGGCGAGGCCCCCGCAAGCTCCTCGACCCGCCGGTCGAGCTCGACGAACGGCACCTCGCGTGCCAGTGCGAGCAGGCTGGAGATGGTCGTCTTGCCGGCCCCGCGCAGGCCCACCAGAGCGATCCGGCCGCGACGCAGCGCGGCCTCGTCCGGGGCGCAGCGGTAGACGCCGCTCGGGGCCATGTACGGGTCCCGGTTGCCGATCCGCTCGGCGATCGCGCCGGTGAGTTCGTATCGCACCACCTCGTCGCCCAGCCACATGATCGCGGCCTCGCGCTGGGAGAGGTCGACGAACGACCCTCGCCCGGTACGGCGGCGGTGCATGAGCGCGGTCATGATGTACCCGGCCGAGTGGATACCGGCGATCGGGTCGCCGTAGTTGATCCCGGTCTTCATCGGGATGTCGTTGGCGTAGCCGGTCCGCGCGACGATGCCGCCGAGCTGCTCGATGGCGACGCCGTAGCCGACGTAGTTGCCCTCGGGACCGCCGTTGCCGCTCGGGGGCATGGAGACCAGGATGACGTCGGGGTTCACCGCCTGCAGCGCCTCGAGGGTGTACCCCATGCGGTTGAACACGCCGCCCCCGAAGTTCTCGAGGACGACATCGGCCCGCGCGGCGAGCTCGAGGAACGTCGCCCGCCCCGCGGGCTCGAGGATGTCCATGCAGAGGCTGAGCTTGTTGCGGTTGAGCTTGTTGTAATACCCGGCGCGGTTCCACGGCTCGGCACCGGGGTCGTTGTCGGGGTAGGCCCCGACGCCGGGCACGGGACGCGCGAGGCCGCGCACCGAGTCCATGTGCCGCGCCGCCTCGACCTTCACGATCGTCGCGCCCATGTCACCCAGGAGCTTCGTGGCGTACGGGCCGGCCCAGACCATCGAGCAGTCGAGGATGAGCACGTCCTCGAGGGGGCCACGACGCGCGTAGGGGTCGGCCGCGTCGCTCGCGGTGCTCGCGGCCCCCGAGTCACCGCTCGACCGCGTGGCTGCTGCTGGAGCTCGCTCGGGACTCGCGGCAACCTCGACAGGCAGCCCGCCGAGGACTGCGGCGGTGTGCTCCCCGAGGAGTGGCGCGCGCCCGAGGGACCACAGCCCGTCGGTGAACTTCGCGGCGATGGTGGGGTAGCGGAGCTTGCCCGCCACCGGGTGGTCGATGCGCTCGAAGAACCCGCGGTACCGGAGCTGCTCGACGTCGAACAGGTCGGCGGGCGTCGCCGCGTACCCGAACGGCAGGCCGAGGGCCTGCGCGCGGTGGTAGATGTCCTCCTTCTCGTGGGTCACGAGCCACGGGAGCATCAGCGCATCGATCTCATCGCGGAGCTCGGTCTGCGCGCCGGGTGCCAGGTAGCGGTCGCTGCGCAGCTCCTCGGACTCCATCAGCACGCCGATGTTCGCCCAGCGACGCGCCGGGCCGGAGACGACGCCGACCCAGCCATCGGCGGCGGGATACAGCCCCCACGCGGCCCGTGAGCCATTACCGGCACGCGGCGGGATCGTGTGGCCGTAGATCCACTGCATGTCGAAGTGCTCGAGGAGCGACGCGATGCACTCGAACATCGAGATGTCGAGGTGCTGGCCGAGGCCCGAGTTACCGCGCTCCCAGAGCCCCACGAGGATGGCATCGAAGGTCTTGTGGCCGGTGAGGTACTGCCCGAGGTAGCCGCCATTCTTCAAGGGCTCGCGGTGGTCTTCACCGGTGATCGACATGAGGCCGGACAGTGCGTACGTCGTGATCTCCCACGCGAGGTAGTTCGCGTAGGGGCCACTCTGGCCGAACCACGTGACCGACACGTACAGGAGGTCCGGCTTCCGTCGCGCGACGGACTCGGCGTCCAGGCCCCAGCGCGCGAGGTCGCCGGGCCGCCCCGACTCCACGAGTACGTCCGCGGTATCGATGAGCCTCCAGAGGGCGTCCCGGCCCGCCTCGGTCTCCACGTCGAGTACGACGGAGCGCTTGCCCTGGTTGAGGTAGAGGTGGAAGGCGCTCGTCTCGAGGTCCGGCGCGCCGTGGACTGCCCCCCACTGGCGAATCGGATCCCCGGCGGGGCGCTCGACTTTGATCACGTCCGCGCCGAACCCCGCGAGGAGGCGTGTGCTGTAGGGGCCCGCGATGTACTCGCTGAGGTCCAGGACTCGGATGCCGGTCAGGGGGCCTTCCATCGCGCGTCGTGGCCTTTCGTTCGCCGTTGGGGGTCGGGAGGGCGAATTGTACGGAGGCAGGTCGCACCTCGGAACCCCTGGGGGCCATCCCGAGGGGGCGAGGTGGCGATTACACTCGCGGGCAGCAGGGAGGTCACGATGCCGGTCGACCGGGGCCTGGTGGCGCATATCACGGAGTTCCTCGAGCCGATCGGGGGCATCACGGGGCGCGCGATGTTCGGTGGCTACGGCTTCTGGCACGAGGGCCAGATGTTCGCGCTGCTGGATAGCGAGAGCACGCTCCATTTCAAGGTGAACGACTCCAATCGAGCGCAGTACGAGGCCGCCGGGAGCGCGCAGTTCATGCCGCCCATGCCGAAGGGGCGCGCGCCGATGGCGATGCCCTACTGGGTCGTCCCCCCGCACCTGCTCGATGCCCCCGAGGAGTTCCGCGCCTGGGCCCGCGCCGCCTTCGAGGTGGCGCACGCGGCGCCGCCCCCGAAGCCCCGCGCGCGCAAGCGAGCCGACTGACTCGGGACTCGCTGACTCGATCCTGGTTCATCCACCCACCGGTCACGAGCCGCTTCCATCCGCGATGTCGTGCGTTAGAATCCCGCGCGATGTGCGGCGAACCCGAGCACACTTCGGGCGGCCGCCGGAGCCGGGAGTGATCCCGAGGAGGGGCAGATGGCGAAACATCTCGAAGGGAAGAGCGCCGTCATCACCGGTGCCGGCCGCGGCATCGGGCGCGGGATCGCCCTCGCGCTGGCGGACCAGGGCGCGAAGGTGATCGTGGCGGACTTCGGTGGGTCCGTCGAAGGCATGGGCGCCGACAAAGGCGTCGCGGACGAGGTGGTGGACGAGATCCGCGCCGCGGGCGGCATCGCCGAGGCCGACTATTGCGACGTCGCCGACCACGTCCAGGCCGAGAACCTGATCCGTCACTCGCTCGACTCGTTCGGCGGGCTGGACATCCTGATCAACGTCGCGGGCAACCTCCGCGAGCGCATGATCTTCAACATGTCCGAGGAGGAGTGGGACTCGGTGATCCGTGTCCACCTCAAGGGCACGTATAACACCACGCACTTCGCCAGCATTCACTGGCGCACCGAGCGCAAGGGCGGCTACCGCCTCATCAACTTCTCGTCCGGCGCGGGCATCAATGGCTCCCCGGGCCAGCCGAACTACGCCGCGGCCAAGGCCGGCCTCATCGGATTCACGAAGTCGTGCGCGAACGCCCTCGCCCGCTACGGGGTCACCGCGAACGCGATCGCACCAGGCGCCGCCACGCGCATGACGGACCGCGGTCTCGCGAACCAGCAGGCCACCCGCGAGGGAGACCCGGCCAGCGAGCGCTCGGACGGCACGCCCCGCGATCCGTTGAACGTGGCACCGGTGGTGACGTACCTCTGCTCCGACGAGGCGGCGAACGTCTCCGGACGCGTCATCGGCGCCAGCGGCTGGCAGATCACGCTCTACCGCGACATGGAGATGGAGCGCCAGATCTTCTCGGACGGGCCGTGGGACATCGACACCCTGTGGCGCCGCGCCAAGGAGCAGCTGACGCCGCACCTCACTCTGCCCGACTTCAACCGCCCCCAGGGCGGCGGCGCCTAGCACCCCGAGGAAGGACCAGTCTCATGCCCACCAAGTACCTCGATGGGAAGACGG
>CADEHD010000054.1:0-6610 GCA_902827055.1 uncultured Chloroflexota bacterium
ATTTTTCCCTGCGCCTCATCTTGAAGAGTTTCAGAACAATCCAGACGTCTACATGGAAGACGAGATCTACGGCGATGTCATTGCGAGAAGCATTGTTCCGTTTCCAATACGATTCGACTACGACGGCAGAGTCGGCGTCCATCAAGAGTTGGTACATCCGAAGTCGCTTCTCACGCTTGGACAATACGAGAGCTGCAGAATTCCTGTGACGGCACCGGTCACGCCATTTTGGTTCATAGATTTCATTCTCCGCAACTTTTATCACACTGCGTTCGAGCTCTATGCCGAGAAGCTGCCACGCTTTGGTGATATCTTCGACGAGACGATACTCGCGGCCGAGCGGCGTGTCGTCCATGTTGCAGTCCCGTCTAAGAAGGGGTGAGCCGCGGCTTGAGGTATTTGACTTCGAGCTACTCGAGGCGGCTTTCAGCTCTCGGCCTAGCCAGCAGTTGCTGGCAAAAGCCCCCGCGCTTCGAGCCACGCGCGCGCGTCTTCGGCATCGTTTTCAAACCACGCGCGCGCCGAGCCAAGCCGGAAGCTGTAGCCCCAGCGGTCCATGTCGATCATCAGCCGCTCCGCGCCCACGCCGGGGAGGCGATCGGCGAGCAGGATCTGGAGATAACACACCGCGTTTTCTTCGAGCGGATCGCCGCCGGCGTCGGTGTCGAGGCTCCGGCGCCGGTCGGCTCCCATGCAGATCGCGTGGCACGCCTCGTGGAGGAGCGAATGCACCGGGGTGTCGCGCCGGGCGTAAACCCGCGCGCCGACGAGCCCGGCCTCGGGCGGTCCCCAGTAGCTGCCGGGAATCGCCGCGTCGTCCTCGATCCACACCAGCTCGAGACCATAGCTCTCGAGCAGCGCGGCGAGCGCGCGTGCCTCGACCGTGCCGCAGCGCACGACCTCGCACTCCAAGATCTCGAAGCTCGTGGGGTAAAGATTTTTTTCATCCGCTGCGATCTCTTCTCGTGAAACCAACCGCCACTCGCTCGCGTCGAGCTCTGGAAAATACACGTCACCCTCAACCTCGGCGAGGACGCGGGTCAGGTACAACCGATCGGCGCGCGGCAGCGCCTGGCGGAAGATCTCGGCGCCGCCGATGACGAAGACCTCCGCTTCCGTGGCGGTGAGCGCGAGCGCCGCCTCGAGGCTCGGCGCGGTCCAGGCCCCCTCCGCCCGCCACTCGGGGTCGCGGCTGACCACGATCGAGCGCCTGCCGGGCAAGACGCGACCGATCGATTCGAAGGTCTTGCGCCCCATCACCATCGAGTGACCCATCGTCAGCGTCTTGAACCGGCGCAGATCGGCGGGGAGGTGCCAGGGCAGCGCCCCGTCACGGCCGATGACGCCGTTCTCGGCCATGGCCACGATCAACGAGAGCTTCATACCGCAATCGGCGCCGGGATCCGCGGGTGCGGGTCGTAACCCACCAGCGCGACGTGCTCGTAGCGAAACGCGAACAGATCGCGCACCGCCGGGTCGAGCTCCGGGTGATCGAAGAAGTAGGACATCGGCAGGCCGATGCGCATCCCGGCCACGTTGCCCGACAGCGAAGCGACGTAATCCGGGACCGGCACGTCGACCGTGGTTGGGTCCTTCGGGTCGAACCCGGCCATGACCTGCAGCATCAGCGCGCAGTCATAGGCGCTGCGCGCCATCGGGTTGATGTGGTCCAGGCTGTACCCGAGGGGTACGCAGCCGAACTTCGAGACGCGCCCGAAGGTCTGCTTGATGCCGGTCAGGCCGTTGAACGACGACGGCCCACGCGTCGACCCGCCGGTGTCCGTGCCGAGTCCTCCCAGCGCCAGGCCCGCGGCGATCGCGATGCCGGTGCCAGAGCTCGAGCCGGAGGCGCTGCGCTCGAGGTCCCACGGGTTCTGGGGCATCGGAAACGGCTTGCTCTCGTCGGGCATGCCGATGGCGAACTCGTTCAGCACGAGCTTCCCGAGGAGGACCATGCCCGCCTCACGGAGTCGGGTGATCACGGTCGCGTCGTAGCCGGCACCCCAGGCTGGGTCCAGGATGAGGCCGTTGGCGGTCGTGGGCGCGTCCTTCGTGGCGATGATGTCCTTCGCCGCGAAGGGGATGCCCTGGAGTGGCCCCACATCGATGCCGGCGGCGAACTTTGCGTCGGCATCGGCCGCGGCAGCCCTCGCGGCGTCTTCGGTCACGGTGATGAACGCGCCCAGCGTGGGATTGAGCGCACGGATCTTGTCGAGCAGCGCTTCCGTGAGTTGCACGCTCGTGACCTGTCCCGCGCGTAGCGCCGCGCCGGCATCTTTGATCGTCAGGGGGATGTCCATGTGAGTGTCCTTCCGGGCCGAGCTAGATCTGCGCGGGGTAGATGACCGCCGGCTGGTCGTAGCGAATCTCGGGGATGGCGAAGAGTGCGTCCGCCGAGGCGCGCAACCGCGGGTAGATCCCCACGTACAGCGCGACCTTGTCGTCCGGCAGCGACATGCCTGCTGCCGCAAGGAGGTTGCGCACGGTCGTCTCTACCTCGGGGGCCATGCTGGGATCCGTTGTCATCGGTACCTCTCTGGTTCGTGGCTGGTCGCTGGCTGGTCGCGTCACATCGCAAGCGCTGGTGACAGCGCCGCAGGTCCGCTCGAGGTGGTGCCCGCGTGGCCATCCCCCTCCTCGAACAGGTGGCACGCAACGAAGTGGCCGGGTCGCGGCTCGCGGATCAGCGGGCGCTGGTCGGCGCAGACGGGCATCGCCTCCGGGCACCTGGTCCGGAATCGGCACCCCGAGGGCGGGTCGATCGGACTCGGGATCTCGCCTTCGAGTCGGGGGCCCGGTGGCTGGTCGGGGTCCAGTCCGCTCACCGAACCCAGGAGTGCCTGCGTGTACGGGTGGAGGGGCTGCTCGTACAGCTCGTCCGACGCGCACTCCTCGACGACCTGCCCGAGGTACATGACGACCACGCGGTCGGACATGTACTGCACGACGTTCAGGTCGTGGCTGATGAACATGTACGTCAGCCCCAGCTCCTCCTGCAGGTCGGTCAGCAGGTTCAGGACCTGTGCCTGCACGGACTTGTCGAGGGCCGACACCGCCTCGTCGGCCACGACGAGACGCGGATTCAGCGCCAGCGCCCGCGCGATGTTGACGCGCTGGCGCTGCCCCCCGCTCATCTGGTGGGGGTAGTACGACGCGTGGTTCGGGTGCAGCCCGACCTGCCGCAGGAGCAGCGCGGCTCGTTCTCGCGCCTCGTCCTTCGAGGCGCCGTGGACGCGCATGGGGAAGGCGATGCTGTCCCCCACCGACATGCGCGGGTTCAACGCGGAGTACGGGTCCTGGAACACCATCTGCATGTCGCGACGCAGCTCCCGGCGGCGCTTGCGGCTCAACGACTTCACGTCGACGCCCTCGAAGGCGATCGTGCCGGAGTCGGGTTCGATAAGGCCGAGCACCAGTCGCGCGGCCGTCGACTTCCCACAGCCGGACTCGCCCACGATGCCCACGGTGGTGCCGGCTCGCACGTCGAAGGACACGCCGTCGGCGGCCGACACGTACGCCTTCTTGCGGAACCCCATGTTCACTGGGAAGCGCTTGGTGAGGTTTTCCACCCGCAGAAGCACGTCTGATTGCGCCACCTCCTCCGGTGAGTAGGTGCGCCAGCCCGTGGCGCTCCCCCATCGAGTTGCGGTCGTGGTGGTTCCCGGCTCGGGGGCCTGCACGGCGGCGAAGGCGAGATAGTCACCCATCATGTTGGTCACCTCAGGCGTCCTTGATGTCGAGCGCGTCACGGAGCGCGTCGCTGAGCAGGTTGCAGGACATCGATGTGGCGAAGATGAACAAACCGGGCAGGGCCGCCACCCAGGGCTGGATGTAGATCGCGCCGCGCATGCTGTTCAGGATGAACCCCCACTCGGGAGTGGGCGGCCGCGCGCCGAGGCCCAGGAAACTCAGGCCGGAGGCGATCACGATCGACAGGCCGACAAGGCCCGAGGCGTACACGAAGATCGGGTTGAAGATGTTCGGGAGCACCTGGGTCGCGACGATCCGCGTCGTGCTTGCGCCGCTCAGCCGTGCCGCCTCGATGTACTCGAGGAACGCGACTTTGCGCGTCGCAGCCTCCGCGACTCGTGAGATGGGCGGGATGAATACGATCGCGATCGCGAGGATCGAATTCTTCGACCCTGGCCCCAGCGAGGCCGCCACCGCGATCGCCAGCAATACAGCGGGGAACGCGTAGAGCATGTCCATGGTGCGCATCATCAACGCGCCGACCAGGCCTCCGAGGTACCCGGCCGTCGCACCGATCGCGAGTCCGATCAGGGTCGCGACGAGCACCGGGGCGGTGCCGGTCACCAGCGACAGCCTGCCGCCGTAGAGGAGGCGCGTCAGCATGTCGCGCCCCTGCTCGTCGGTGCCGAGGATGTGCCCCGCGCTTCCGATCGGCAGCAGTCGCTGCGTCGCCACGCCGACGTTTGGGTCGTACGGGACCAGCAGTGGGCCGAACGCCGAGGCGAGCGCGAGCGTGGTGAGCACGGCCAGGGCCGCGAGCCCGGTCTTCTTGCGCAGGAAGCGCTCGCGCACTTCCTGCAGGTACGAGCGAGGCGCGACCGCAGCTTCGATTGGCCCCGACCCGATGCGGCCGGTCGCGTTGGTGCTGAGCGTGGTCATCGAGCGACTCCTTTCTCGAGCGCGCTACGTGGCCTTGCGGAGGCGGGGGTCGACGACCATCTGCAGGAGATCGACGACGAGGTTCATCAGAACGAAGGTGGTCGCGATGACCACGATGCCCGCCTGGATCACCTTGAAGTCGCGTGCCGCGATGGCCTGGAAGATCAGCTGACCCAGGCCCGGCCACGAGAAGATCGTCTCGATGAGCACGGAGCCGCCCAGCAGGAATCCCACCTGTAGCCCGATCACGGTCAGCACCGGGGACAGAGCGTTCTTGCCAACGTGGAGCAGGATCTGGTGCCCCTGCAGCCCCTTCGCTCTGAGCGTGTCCACGAAGTCCTGTCCGTACGTCTCGACGAGGCTCGCGCGCATCATGCGCGCGGTCTGGCCGATCGACACGAAGGCGCTCGCGACGGCCGGCATGATCAGGTGCTTCACCGCATCGATCAGGCCGCCCTCCTGTCCACTCATGCCGCCGGCGGGGAGCCAGCGCAGGTTCGCGGAGAACACGATGATCAGGAGGATGGCAATCCAGTAGGACGGAACGCTGATGCCGCCCATCGCGATGATGGACACGGCCCTGTCGATGAACCGACCGCGGTTGGCCGCAGCCGCCGCACCGAGCAACAGTCCGAACGTCACCCCGATCGCCGCCGCCGGCAGCGCCAGCCGCAGCGTGTTCTGGAATGCGGTGCCCAGCAGCTCGGCGACGTCACGGCGGCGGTATGGCGAGTACCCGAAGTCACCTTGGGCGATGTCGCCAAGCCACGTCACGTAGCGCACGGGGAGCGGCCGGTCGAGGCCCAGGCTCGCCTCCAGGCGAGCCCGGTCCTCGGCGGTGGCCTCCTGGGAGAGGAGCCCGGCGAGTGGATCGCCGGGCAGCACACTCATGAGGAGGAAGATGATGGCGGTCACCCCGAGGAGCGTGGGGACTGCCATCCCGAGTCGTCGCGCGATGAGCAGTCCCATCGCTCTAGCCCTTCACCCACACGTTGCGGAAGTCGCCCCACCAGGACTGCGGCTGCACCCAGCCACGGACCTTCGGGGACAGCACGCGCAGGTTGAGGTCGTGCACCACGGGGATGCTCGGCGCCTCCCGGATGAACGTGCCGTGGAACTTCGTGAGCAGCTCGTCGCGCTTGGTCCGGTCGGTCGTCTTCGCCGCCTCATCGAAGATGCCGTCTGCCTCCTTGCTGCTGTAGCCGGTCGGGTTGCAGCAGCCTGCGGGCGGAATGCGCTCGGTGAGGTAGGCCTGGTACGCGGCCAG
This sequence comes from uncultured Chloroflexota bacterium, assembly GCA_902827055.1. GTDB lineage: Bacteria > Chloroflexota > Dehalococcoidia > UBA2979 > UBA2979 > RBC038. The sequence goes on from CADEHD010000054.1 coordinate 5,897, forward strand.
GGGCGTCTGGGTGTTTGGCGAGAAGTACAGCAGGTCGTACTTCGCGTAGTCGGGGTTCGCGAACCCGGCGCGGTACGCCGTGATGACGTTGTTCCACTCGAGGGGCACCAGCGTGACATCGACGCCGATCGCCTTCATGTCCTGCTGGAACTTCTCGTTCATCGGTCCCGGGAACATGTTCCCCGAGCCGCCCGTCGGGTAGGCCACGCTGATCTTGAGGCCGCTCGCCAGTCCCGCCTCGGCAAGGAGTTCCTTCGCCTTCGCGGGGTTGTAGGAGTAGCCCGCGAAGCTCTCATCGCGCCACGGGTGACCGGGGTAGAAGTACTGTGTCGCCGGCTGGCCGACACCTCGGATCAGCGCCACCATGCCGTCGCGGTCGATGCCGTACGCGATCGCCTGGCGGACTCGAGCGTCGTTGAAGGGCGCCCGGTACATGTTCGCCATGTAGATGATCGCGTGGGGATAGGACTTCAGGAGGACGTTGAAGTTCTGGGCCTGCAACTGCTCGACGGAGTCGGGCGGCGGGACCTCGGCCCAGTCGACCTGTCCGGACTGCAGCGCCGCGAGGCGGGTGGCTGGTTCGGGCATCGGGAAGAGGACGAGCTTGTCGAGCTTCGCCTTGCGGCCCCAGTACTCCTTGTTCGGCACCAGCTCCATGACCTGTCCGTCCACGTACTTCTGGACGCGGGACGGGCCGGTCCCCGAGGCGTGCAG
>CADEHD010000054.1:6620-9815 GCA_902827055.1 uncultured Chloroflexota bacterium
CCGGCGCTGCGCTGGGTCTCCGAGTAGAACTCGAACTCCTTGTTCATGATGCGGTCGAAGGCGAACACGACGGAGTCCGCCGTGAACGCGCTACCGTCGTGGAACTTCACCCCGCGACGCAGGTTGAACGTCCAGGTCACGTTGTCGGGCGCACGCTCGAACGTCTCGGCGAGGCCGGGGATCGGCTCCGGCGGGGCGTCGCCCTGGTCGGCCTGCCAGTTGAGGAGTCCGTCGTAGACGTTGACGCCGACGAAGCGGCGTCCCTCGCCGCCTTCGGTCTGGAACTGGTCGGGGATCGGGATGTTGCCGGCCGACATCGCGATGCGCAGCGTGCCGCCGCTGCCGCTCGTGTCGGTCGCTGCCGTCGTGTCGCCGCTTTCGGCACGCGGCGCTGCGGTCGTGCCGCTGCTCGCTGGCCCTTCGCCGGTACCGCATGCCGCGAGGAATGCAGCGACGGTGATCGCCGTCCCGGCTATGAGTCGATCAATCCCTAGCATCGTCTCGTTCCCTCCTGGTCACCTGGGTGGTCGCGTCACTAGTTCGACATGGCACCCACCCCCTGCGCGAGGAAGCACCGCGCGGCGTGGTTGGCCGAGACCGGCAGCAGGTCAGGCATCGCCGTCGCGCAGCGCTCGATGGCGACCTCGCAGCGAGGCGCGAACGCGCACCCCGGAGGCAGGCGTGCCAGGTTCGGAGGCGACCCGACGATTGCGGCCAGGCGTTCCCGCTGCCCGGGGCGCACGTTGGCGCCCAGCAGGCCGCGCGTGTATGGGTGCTGCGGGTCGCGAATGACCTCGCGAATTGGCCCCTGCTCCACGATGCGTCCCGCGTACATCACCGCTACGTCGTCCGCGATGGCCGCCGCGACCGACAGGTCGTGCGTCACGATGACGATGCTCATCCCGAGCGTCCGACTCAGGTCGCGCAGGAGGTCGAGCACGCGCGCCTGCACGGTGACGTCGAGCGCCGTCGTGGGCTCATCCGCGAGGAGCAGCCTTGGGCTGCACGCGAGGGCCATCGCGATCACGATGCGCTGGCGCATCCCGCCGCTCAGCTCGAATGGGTACGCCTTGAGTCGCCGCTCCGGCGAGGGGATCTGCACCAGCTGCAGCAGCTCCAGCGCTCGCTGGGAGGCGGCGGCGGGTGTGATGTCGGTGTGGCGGCGCAGGGTCTCGACGATTTGCTGTTCGACGGTGAACAGCGGGTCGAGCGCCGTCATCGGGTCCTGGAAGATCATCGACAGCCACGAACCGCGCGTCTGCTCGCGCGCCTTCGGGCTCATCGTGACCAGGTCGACGCCGTTCATGAGCGCCTGCCCGGTGATCGTCGCGCTTGTCGGTTGGATGCCGAGGATCGTCCGCAGCAGCGCGCTCTTGCCCGAGCCGGACTCCCCGAGGATCGCCATCACCCGCCCACGCGCGATCGAGAAGGACACGTCGTTCACAGCCACCAGCGGGCCGGCGTGCGTCTTGAACCTGGTGCTGAGTCCTCGCACCTCGAGGACCGGCGTTTCGGGCGCCGACTCCGCTGTCAGGCCTGCGAGTGGTCGTTCGAGCACAGCGCTTGTCATTGGCACCCTTCCCATCGACCTCGATGCGCGCATGTTCGGGAGGCGCGATGTCGCGGGAATGACGGGTGCGTAAAACCACGGTGTCGAGCAATACGCATCTGCGACGCATCACGGGGCGCTGAGTCCGCGCGACGCGCGGCCTGGTCGCGCGCGTCCGAACGGCGTTTCGAGCCGCGTAACAAGGTCTTCTCGAGCGTGAGAGGAAACGGCGATCTCGATCGCGAGTCGCGGTGTTACACAGGATGCATGAGCCGCGTATCGCTCACGCTCTATCGCGCACCAGGAATCGAGGGGCTCCTCGACGCTCAGGTGGAGCGCGCGCTGGCAGCGCTGCCTCCGCTTTCACGCCTTGAGCGCCCCGGTGTGGTGGTGCTGCGGGCGAACTGCTCCGAGCTCCTGGACCTCGCGGCCAGCGACCCCGCGCTCGCCAGCCTGGCGGTGCTCGAAGGGCCGGAGCGCCCGCCGTCGGACAGCCGCATTGACGATGTGGTGACGCCACGCGCCGACTTCGCGGAGCTGGTCATGCGAGGCGGTCGCGCGCTCGCGCGGAAGCGCGTCGCGGCCGCAGCGTCCGAGGTGGACGGTGTGCGCGTGACCCTCGAGGGCGTGTCGTGGCGAGACCTGCGCGTCGACCTGTCGTCGACGGAAGTCGCGATCGTCGCGCGGCTGTTGCGTGAACCGGGCCTGGTGATCACTGAGTCAGAGCTCTGCTCGCTCGACTCGAGCGGTACCCCGATGACGGCGCGGGCGCTGCACACCCACATCTACCGCCTCCGGAAGAAGCTCCGCCCGGTCACCTGCCTCACGATCCACTCCGTCCGTCAACGCGGCTTTCGCGCGGACGTGGCGCGCTGACCGGCAGCGCTACGCGTCACCGCCTTCGGCGTCAGGGTTCAAGCGCCAGAGCTCGGCGTTCAGCGCCGTGGCGAACATCGTCCACGCGAGGTACGGCAACAGCAGCAGCGCCGCGGGTCGTCGTAGCTGCCCGAATCGGCGCACGGTCTCGATGAGCGTCACGACGAGCGCGGCGATGACGGCCAGTGCGAGGTCGATGCGCTTGAGTCCGAAGAACGTGGGGGACCACACGGCGTTCAGCCCCAGCTGCAGCCCATAGGCGGCCAGCGCGAGGCGCACCCGGCGGCGCTGCTCCGGCGACTCTGTCTCGCCTCCCCGCCGCCAGACGAGCCAGGCTGCGATTCCCATCGACAGGTACAGGACGGTCCATACGGGACCAAAGATCCACGGCGGTGGATTCCACGCCGGCTTGGCGAGCTCCGCGTACCACGTCGGTAGGGCTCGCGTCGTCACGATCCCGCCTGCGCCACCCAGTGCGAGCGGCAGGATCATCGACGCGACGAGGGCGGCGACAGCCCCTCGCCCGGACCGGCCGGCACTCCGAGGCATCCGAGTCGCTGCGTCCATCAGGCCACTTCCTTCGCGATCCTTGTCGTTCAGTGCTGCGTCACACGGGCGTCGGCGTCACCTCGGCGTCGGCCTCCGGCGTCCAGCTCAGGTCGCGGAGCCGGCCGTCGGCGTCACGGACGACCACGATCGCGTCGGCGGCGCCGCGACTCGGCAATCCCGCCTCGCGGACTGCGGCCCGCGCGGTCGTCCCTGCAGCCACC
>CADEHD010000055.1 GCA_902827055.1 uncultured Chloroflexota bacterium
ACCGCGGTCCGCCGATCGATGCGATCGCTGCGGCGCGCGAACGCCATCGCGGCCAGGACCAGCGCGCTCAGCGTCCAGAATCGAGGCCAGAGGTCGAGCGGATGCGTACGAAGGAACCGTCGCTCGCGAACGCCCGCAATCAGGCAGGCGATCGCCCCGAGCAGGTACGCAGCGACGCGGAGTTCGTTGGAGTTCAGCAGCTCGGCCACGCCACGAGTCTAGGCGGCCGCGATTGCGGAACCGTCGAGCGCGCGGCACCGGCCCGTCACGCAGACGAACGAGCAGGCGAGACCCACGCTGGAGTCCCGCCCGCTCTCACCGAGGTCAGGCTGCTATCGGATCGGGCCGACCACGACGCCGGTCGCGCAGTCGACGGTGCGCCAGACCTCGCGGTAGACCGAGTTGACGCGGTCGCGGTACCGGAAGAGCCGCTGGCACTCGGCACCGCCGGTCGCCGGAGGCGACGCGATGACAGTGGCCGTCTGCGTCGGCGTGGCGGAGGCCGTGCTCGTTGCGGTCGCGGTCTTCGTCGGTGTCGCCGAGGCCGTGCCGACCGCCGTCGCCGTCTTCGTGGCGGTCGCGGTCGCGGACCCAACCGCCGTCGCGGTCTTCGTGGCCGTCGCCGAGGCAGTGGCAGAGGCAGTGGCCGTCTTCGTCGAGGTCGGAGACGCCGCAACCGTCGCCGTCTTCGTTGGGGTCACGCTCGCCACCGCAGTCTTCGTCGGGGTGGGCGTGGGGCTGGGGCTGCCCTGCAGCGCCGCCCCGTTGGCCTGCACGAAGCCGCTCGCCGTGCTGTAGCCGAACGGAATGCGGTCCCCGGTTCGCTCCGGGAAAATGGACCAGCCCAGGCCGCCGGCGTACCCCGTGCCGAGCCAGTGGTCCCAGCGGGTACGCGTAACGCTGCCATCGGGTGCGTCCCACTCGCCGATCACGACCGGCCGGGTCGTCCCGTACTGCTGGCTCACCGAGGCGTAGTCACGGCAGGCGGCGCACGAGGAGCCGCTCGACATGTTCGAGTACCAGTGCGGCGCGTGGAAATCGAGACTGACGGTCTTCCACATCGGGATGCCGTCGACGGTCGCCTCGCCCATAGTCACCAGCGACGAGGTTCGAGCGTGGACCTGGTTTTCGATCAGGTCTGCGAGGGCGACCGCGTTCGCCTCCGAGGCGAGGTTGTTCCAGATCTGCCACTCGGGCTCGTTGTAGATCTCCCACGCGAGGATCCGGTTACTCGTTCCGTAGCGTCCGAACAGGTCCCCGAGCGCCGATGCCAGCTGCTCGCGCTGCGCGGCATCATTCACCCACGAGGACGGCATGTTCTCCGGCCCCACGCCCGCGAAGAGGACGAACACGAAGTAGAGGTCGTGCTTCTGGGCGAGTGCCAGCGCGGCATCGATGTCCGCGTAGACCGCCGGGTTCACCTCGAGCCGACCGTTTGCACCTGGCCGGATCTGCCAGATGTTCCCGCCTCCGCTCGGCTCGAACATCCACCAGCGCAGGGTGTCCATGCCCGTCGCACGGAACTGCGCGAAGCGACTGTCGAGCACGCTACGGACCGCCGGATCCGACACGCCCCCGCTCGTGCCGCACCCGAAGTCGCACGCCCAGTTGTACCAGGGGACATTGGCGCCAGCGACGAAGCGCGCGCGCCCGTTCCATTCCACTCGATTCGAAGTGGCTGCGCCCGCGTCACCGAGCATCAGCGTGCCCGTCACCGCCAGCACCGTGACGGCGGCCACCACGCTCATCCAACCAAGCCACCGGCTGCGTCGTCGTCGCATTGCCGTACCTTCCAGGAAGCGAGCGGGGAACCTCAGCGGTACCCCGCCCGGGATGCGCTAGCTATCGAACAACTTCGATCGCCGCGCCCGTTCGACAGTCGACGGTTCGCCAGACCTCCCTGAACACGCCGGAGCCAGCCTTGTCGCGGTAGCGGAACTGCGCCTGGCACTCCGCGTTCGAGTTACTGGGAGCGGGGGCCGGTGGCGTCGCAGAAGCGGCCGGCGTCGCGGTCTTGGTAGGCGTCGCAGTTGCGGAGCCGGTGGACGTAGCGGTGGCAGTGGCAGTCGCGGTCTTCGTGGCCGTCGCCGTTGCCGTTGAGGACGGGCTGGCGGTCGCACTCACCGTTGGCGCGCTACCGCTGCGCGAGAAGATCGTCGGGTTCGTCACCTGCCCGACGAGGCCCCAGGTGGGTGTCATCTCAAAGGTGACGCGAGTGGCGCCCTGGGGCACGCGCATCAGGTACGAGGTGGCGTGCTCGAGGAAGTTGTGCTCGCCGGAGCGCGTCGCGGGCTGCATCGCGCCACCATCGAACGCGAGACGCACGGACTCCCCGAAGGCGGAGAACCGCAGGTAGGAGTTCGCCGGCGCGGGTGCGTCAAAGGTGAACGTACGAGCCTGGACAGACTCGTTCCACATCGCTGCGCGCTTGTCGGAGTGCACGATGCTGAACGGCGTGGACGGGCTGATCGAGACGTTGTCCCAGTGCCAGGTGTTGGGCTTGCCGCTGCCGCAGCAGGCGCCCGTCAGCATGTCCTCGCCCTTCCACGCGCTGTAGGAGTGGTGTCCGAGGGAGACGACGCCCTGCGTGAACTGGAGGGCGGGGATGTCCTGGTCCACCCACACGATGCCCAGCGTGGGTGCCCACACCTTGATGTGCGTCCGGGAGAGCACGATCTCGACGGTCTGGCGGGTCTGAGCGGACGGCACGATCTTCGTGGTCCAGCTCGGTCCGGTCGCGGCGATACCTGCGACCTCCTGGCGGTTCGAGTCGTACACCTGCACGTGGTAGGTGCCGTCGGAGCGCATGCTGCAGCAGCTCGCCCCCATCTCGACGTGAACAGCGTTGCGGGGGTTGGCCTGCATCGTTGGGATGTCGGCCTCGAGGATGCGCTGCTCCTGCGTGTCCCAGCCCTGGATCCAGACGCCGACCCAGTCTCGGGCCGAGCGCGAGAGCGTCGACACGTCGAAACGAATGGTCGCGGGCCCGTTGCTGAGGTCGGCCAGCTGGTTCGGCGTGAGGTAGATGACCTGGTACCCGTCGTCTGGGACGTGCGTCATGATGTGGTCACGGCACTGGTACACCAGCTCCGTGATGCGCAGGGTGGCGTGTGTGACGCTCCCGTCCTCGGCGGGCGCCTCGCAGTTCGGGCCGTGCTGCGCCAGTGTCGACGTAGCGCGCGGCGCGTCGTTCGGTGTGCCCCACTCTCCGTGGTAGGCCACTTCCCAGTTCGCGCTGTCGAACGAGATGGGCTGAGCCGGCGCGCCAGAGAACGTCTCTGTGAATACCGCTGCCGTCGCCAGGATCCCGAAGGATGCAAGCGCAGCAACGGCGAGAAGCACTGCGCCCGGAATGATCAGCTTGCGTGACACTCGTAGCCTCCGTTCAGCAAGCCAGCGACGCCGAGCGAGGGACTCCCACTCGTGCAGGCCGGAACGTCGACCCACGAATTTCGCTGGACCAGGGCAACTCGTTTCGAGCCATGTGCGACAGACGGCCGACCGGCGGGCGCCCTGTTCGTTGGTGCGGCTTGCGCATGACCAGGTGGTGAGACCCAGACAACGAGATAATCGCCAGTCCGGGGGGCCGTATTCGCGACTCTTTCGCCTGCGGGCGCAAATTGTTTGTCGCAAACGCTCTGCGCCACAGGGGCGGGAAGAGGAGCAGCGCCTACCGACGGGAGCATTCCGTGCATCCAAGCCTCCCTGCCGTCGGCCGCGTGCGGCCTCCAGATGCGGACGGTGCCGCATCGTCTCCGGGGAGGTAGGCGCTGGATGTCGGGTTATGTGTCACCACTTATGTAGTGTTTTGCCATGATGCGATGAAACCCGTACCCCTGTTCACCGCGCGTGCAAGGGCACGCCCGCGCCTCAACCGAGAATCGACAGGCGCTCGTTAGCGTCGAGCCATCGTGAGTCCGCGGGACAGGGGCCGAACGTGAAAGTGGCGATTCTGGCCGGCGGTCGTGGCTCGCGTCTGTCCGAAGAGACCGACGTCCGTCCGAAGCCCATGGTCGAGGTGGGCGGCCGCCCCCTCCTCTGGCACATCATGAAGTACTACGAGTCCTACGGACTCGACGACTTCGTGATCGCGCTGGGCTACAAGGGCGAGTACATCAAGCGCTGGATGGTCGACTACTCGGGGCTGATGAGCAGCGACCTGACGGTGGATTTCCGCGACAACACGGTGATCCGCCACGAGGCCGAGCCGATTCGCTGGACGACGGCGCTGGTCGACACGGGCCTGAATACCGACACGGGCGGGCGCATCAAGCGCCTGGCACCGTACGTCGGTGATGAGACGTTCATGCTCACATGGGGCGACGGCGTGTCGGACGTGGACCTGCACGAGTTGCTGGCGTTCCACCGCAGTCACGGCAAGCTCGCGACTCTCACCGCCGTGCGTCCGCCGGCGCGCTTCGGACACCTGGATCTGCAAGGGTCTCGCGTCGAGGCGTTCCGCGAGAAGCCAGCGGGCGGTGAGGCCTACTGGATCAACGGCGCGTTCTTCGTGCTCGAGCCCGGTGTGTTCGACTACATCGAGGGCGACGCGACGTCCTGGGAGCGCGAGCCGCTTGCCCAGCTCGCGCGCGACGGGCAACTGATGGCGTACCAGCACACGGGTTTCTGGCAGTGCATGGACACGATTCGTGATCGCGAACTGCTGGAGGAGCTCTGGGCTGAGGGCGCTCCCTGGAAGCGCTGGCGGTAAGAGCCCCCTCAGCGCGGTCGGTCTAGCCGAGGCACGCGTCGGATCAACGATTTCCGGTCGGCCCAAGCGAACTGGGCACTCGGATCGTCGTACCAGGACTCCGACTCGACTTCACCAGCCGTCAAGGGGGACTCGCCGTGTGGTCGGTGTATCGCCCCGTGCGGGGCTACCGGGCCGTGGCGGGCACGGCGTCCAGGATGACCTTGAGCTCACGGCACACGCGATCGATGTCGTCCTCGGTCAACCGTAGGGCGCTCGGGAGGTTGATGCCGTAGGGCGCGATCGCGTAGGAGACGTGATTGAGTTCCCGCGCCACCTGGGTATCCGGGAGGGTGGCGAAGGCGGGAAGTGCCGATAGCGGATAGAAGAACGGCCGCGAGTCGATGCCCACGGCATCGAGTCGGCTCATCAACGTCTCCTTGGTGAGGCCGCGGGAGGCATCGAGGACGAGCGTGGACATCCAATAGGAGTTGTACACGCCCTCGGGCTCGGCGTTCAGCGTGACCCCGTCGACGTCGGCGAGGCGCTCCTGATACCAGCGAAAGATCTGACGCTTCTTCTCGACGAGCTCCGGGAGGCGCTCGGCCTGCGCCAGTCCGAGGGCAGCCTGTACAGCGCTCATGCGGTACTTGAAGCCGATTTCCTCGTTCCAGAGGCGAGCCCGCTCCGCCGGGTTTCGACCCTGGTCGCGGAGCTGCAGGCAGCGCATGTACACCGCCTCGTCGTCGGTGACGAGCATGCCACCCTCACCTGTCGACATGGTCTTGGTGCCGTGGAAGCTGAACACGCCGGTGGTGCCAAACGCACCGGCTCGGCGCCCGCGGTACTCGGAGCCCACCGCCTCGGCAGCGTCTTCGATGATCGGAATGCCGCGCGCGGCGGCGAGCGCCAGCAGCGGGCCCCAGTCGGGGAGGCTCCCGTAGAGGTCGACGGCCACGATCGCCTTCGTCCGAGGCGTGATGCAGCGCTCAACCGTCTCGGCGCTCAGGCACCAGGTGAGGGGGTCGATGTCGCAGAACACCGGACGGGCGCCGAGGTAGGTCGCAGGCCCCGCCGAGGCGATCCATGTCACGTCCGGGACGATGACCTCGTCGCCCGGCCCCACGCCGAGGGCGGCCATCGACAGGTGCAGCGCCGACGTGCACGACGGGAGCGAGATCGCATAGCGCACGCCCACGGACTTCGCGAACGTTGCCTCAAAACGGTCGTTGTAGTCACTCCAGTGCTCATACCAGCCGTTGCGGGCTGCGTCCGCGACGTACTCGACCTCGCGGTCTGTGATCCACGGACCGGCTACTGGGATGCGATCCACGTGTCCCCCCAAAAAGGCTCGATGGGAAGCACGATACGCATCGTCCGTGAAGGAACGATTGAGGGAGGGTCCGCGGCGGCTCAACCGGTTGGTCAACGACCGTTCAACAGCGGATGCATAACTTGTCATTGCGGCGGGATTTCGATGTTCTGACAGGGGGGCAGCGTGCGCGTGCTCGTGACGGGTCACGACGGCTACATCGGGGCCGTCCTGGTGCCCATGCTGCTGGACGCTGGGCACGACGTCACGGGGCTCGACAGCCACCTGTACGCGGGGTGCGACTTCGGGACACACGATCCCGGGGTCCCGTCCCTCGCGATCGACGTGCGCGACGTCACGGTCGAGCAACTGCGCGGCTATGACGCCGTGCTCCACCTCGCCGCGATCTCGAACGACCCGGTCGGCGACCTGAACCCAGAAACCACGTACGAGATCAACCACCGCGCGACCGTCCAGCTCGCCCAGCGCGCGCGGTCGGCGGGAATCGGTCGGTTCATCTTCTCGTCCTCGTGCAGCCTGTACGGCGCAGGGGGCGATGACGCGCTCGACGAGCAGGCGGCGTTCAGCCCCGTCACGCCCTATGGGCACTCGAAGATCCTGGCGGAACAGGACATCAGCGCGCTCGCCAACGAAGCCTTCACCCCGGTGTTCCTGCGCAACGCGACCGCCTACGGCGTCTCGAGTCGGCTGCGCGGAGACCTGGTGGTGAACAACCTGGTGGGCTACGCGGTGACCACCGGCGAGGTGCTCATCAAGAGCGATGGCTCCCCGTGGCGCCCGCTCATCCACATCGAGGACATCGCCCGCGCGTTCCTTGCGGCGCTGGAGGCGCCTGCGGCGGACGTGCACAACCAGGCGTTCAACATCTGCCAGACCACGGAGAACTACCGGATTCGCGAGGTCGGCGCGATCGTCGAACAGATCGTGCCGGGCAGTCGCGTCCGATTCGCTGCTGGCGCGCAGCCCGACAAGCGGAACTACCGGGTGAGCGGCGACAAGGTGGCGCGAGTGCTCCCCGGCTTCCACCCCCAGTGGACGGTGCGGCGTGGCGTCGAGGAGCTCTACGACGCCTACACGCGGCGCGCCCTGCAGCTCGATGACCTCACCGGCCCGCGACTGCAGCGCATCCAGCGCGTTCTCGAGCTGCAGTCCAGCGGTCGCCTGACCGAGGCCCTGCGCTGGGTCGAGACGGCGCGGCCGGCCGAGGTGGTCGGTGCTTAGCGCGAGGCCAGCCGCGGCTGATCGCCCGTGCCGGTCGTGCGGCAGCACGCGCCTGCAGCCCTTCCTTGACCTCGGGGAGACACCCCTCGCGGACGCGCTCGTTCGGCCCGAGCACGCCAACGAGACCGACCCGCGCTTCCCCCTCGAGGTCGCGTTCTGCCCTGAGTGCACGCTCGTCCAGATCCTGGAGGACGTGCCTCCGGCGCAGCTGTTCGTGGACAACTACCTGTACTTCTCTTCCTTCTCGGACGCCGTGCAGGAGCACTCACGCAGTCACGTCGACGGCCTGGTCGACTCCCGAGGGCTGGGCGCCGACAGCCTGGCCGTGGAGATCGCAAGCAACGACGGGTACCTGCTGCGGCACTTCGTCGCGCGGGGTGTGCCGGTCCTGGGCATCGACCCGGCGCCGACGCAGGCGGACGCCGCGGAGGCGATCGGCGTCCCGACGGTGCGGGAGTTCTTCGGCACCGAGCTGGCCGCGCGCCTCCGCGCGGAGGGTCGACGTGCCGATGTGATCATCGCGAACAACGTCATGGCGCACGTCCCGGACCTCAATGGGTTCGTCGCGGGCATGCGCACGCTCATCAAGGACGACGGCGTGATCACCGTCGAGAACCCGTACGTTCGCGACCTGATCGAGCATCGCGAATTCGACACGATTTACCACGAGCACCACTGCTACTTCTCGTGCACCGCAGTGGATCGCCTCGTGCGCCGTCACGGGCTCTATCTCAACCACGTCGAGTACTTCCCGCGGCTGCATGGTGGCACGCTCCGCTGGCACATCAGTCCGCGGGAGGAAGTCAGCGACACGGCGCGCGAGTACCTCGCTGCCGAGGCCGCCACGGGCATGCTCGCGTTCGACTACTACCGGGACTTCGGTGCTGCGGTGGAGTCGATCCGCGCCGAGCTCGTCGCGTTGCTGCGGCAGATCCGCGCCGATGGCAAACGCGTGGCCGCCTACGGCGCGGCCGCGAAGGGCAGCACCCTGATCAACTTCGCGGGCATCGGACCAGACCTCGTGGACTACGTGGTCGACCGCAACGTGCACAAGCAGGGCCTCTTGATGCCCGGGGTGCACCTCCCGATCCGCGACCCGGCCGCGCTGATCGAGGACCAGCCGGACTATCTCCTCCTCCTCGCGTGGAACTTCCTGGACGAGATCCGCGCGCAGCAGGCGTCGTACATCGAGGCGGGGGGACGACTGATCGTCCCTGTGCCGCGCCCCACCGTCCTGGAGCCACAACCCGCCGAGGCCGTATGACCGCGCAACGGCCGGCCCCCGTCGTCAGCATCGGCCTCCCCGTGTACAACGGGGAGGAGTACCTCGGGGCCGCGGTGGAGTCGATCCTCGCGCAGACGTTCGCGGACTTCGAGCTCATCATCTGCGACAACGCCTCGACCGATGGGACGGCGGAGATCGCCCAGGCGTTCGCTGCGAGCGATCCCCGCGTCCGCTACGTCCGTAACGCGCGGAACATCGGTCTGTACCCCAACTTCAACCGGGCTCGCGCCCTAGCGCGCGGCGAGTTCTTCCGCTGGCACGCGCACGACGATGTGTGCGCGCCGACGTACCTCGAGCGATGCGTAGAGGCGCTCAGGCGCGACCCCACCGCCTCGATGGCGTATCCGCGCGCCGTCGCCATCGACCCGAGCGGCGCTCGAGTGATCTCGTTCGACTGGCACGACGCCGATCGCTTCGACGAGGCCGAGGCGGAGTCGCGATTCCGCCGATTCGTGAGTGGCTTCGATGACGCAGTTCGGGCCGGACGACAACACGTCGGCCTGTACATCTTCGGGCTGCAGCGCATGAGCGCGGCGCGGCGGACCCGTCCCTTCGGTGGGTTCATGTGGGCCGACGAGGCCTATCTCGCGGAGCTCCTCCTCCAGGGACGCTTCGTCGAGGTCCCCGAGGACCTGCTGCTCATGCGCGTGTTCGGGCAGAACACCACAGAAGTGATGCTCAAAGGTGACCTGCGCGCCTGGCAGGCGATCCTCGATCCCTCGTACCGGGGCACCGTCGGGTTCTATCTCGCGCGCTACGAACGTTATGGCGACCAATTGCGGTCCGTGGCGCGAGCACGACTCGGGGCGGGAACGAAGTTGCGCCTGACGTACACATGCCTGAGCGCCATCGGTCAGCGCGTCCAGGCGGCACTGGGGGCGCGCATGTCGCGGAGGGCCAGCATCGAGCGTGTCTAACCCTGCGCTTCCCTTTGTATCGGTGGTCATCCCCACAAGGGATCGAGCCGATGATCTTGCCAGGTGCGTTGAAAGCGTGCTCGCCTGCGACTACCCCAGATTCGAGGTACTCGTCATGGACCAGAGCAGGCCGCCCGCCGCGCTCGGGGACGACGCCAGGCTGCGCATCATTGCGCTCGACACGGTGGGGAAATCCGCGGCGCTCAACGCTGCGATGCCGCTGATCCGAGGTGAAATCGTCGCGTACACCGACGACGACTGCACGGTGCCTCGCGACTGGCTGACCAGGGGGGTGGAAACGCTGCAGGCCGAACCCGGCGCTGGAGTGCT
>CADEHD010000056.1 GCA_902827055.1 uncultured Chloroflexota bacterium
ATGTCGAAGATGCCCGCGTTAATCGCGGCGAGGGCGTGGTGGACGTACATCACGAAGGCGGAACCGCCGACCGTGGTGCTGTCGAAGTACTTGGGCTTGATGCCGAGGTATTCGGCGAGGCCCGGGGACTGCATGCCTGGGACACCACCGGCCGAGAACACGGCCTCGATGTCGCGGATCTGGATACCGGCGTCGGCGGCGGCGTTCTTGATCGCCTCCGCGTGCAGCATCAGGCTGGTCTTTTCGGGTACGAACCCGATCTTGTCGGACTCGCCGGCGCCGACGAGCGCGGCCGCCATCGATGGGTTGTTTGGCACTCCTGCGTCCTTCCTGGTGACCGCTGCTACTCGACGACTCGCCAGAAGGGGATCGAGATGTCGTCAGACGCCTTCTCGAACTCCACCTTCACCTTCGCGCCGATCTTGATCGACGCGGGGTTGGTGGAGTCGACGCCCCGGAGGACCGTCAGCATGCGAGCGCCCTCGGCCATGTCGATGAAGGCCGTGGTGAAGGGAACCTCCTCGGCCCAGCCGCCGAAGGCGCGCTGCTGGACGGCGAAGGTGTGGATGGTGCCGTTGCCGGAGGCCTCGACCCACTCGATGTTGAAGCTCTGGCAGTGTGGGCAAATGATGCGAGGGTAGAAGTGGACCTTGCTGCAGTCGGTGCAGCGGGGAAGCATGAGCTTCCCGTCCTTGGCGCCGTCCCAGAACGGCTGCGTGACGTAGGGATCTGCTTCAGGGATGGGCTTGTTGTAGTCGGCCATGACTGCTCCTCACAGCGCGCTGCGCCACTTCGATATCACGAGGCGGCTCGACCGGGTGTCACTCGGTTCGTAACTGTCGAGGCGTGGCGGGCGTGCTCAAGGGCACGTGCAGCCAGCGCGCCGCAGTCGCGACCGCGCGCACTCTATCCCTCGAATCTGTGAGGGGTCAACAACGAAGGTCTTGGCGGCTCGGCGAAGACCGGTCGCCCGCCCCCTACCGCCCCGCGAAGACCGGCTCGCGACGGTCGATGAAGGAGCGCACGCCCTCGCGGCCGTCCTCCGTGTAGAACAGCTTGCCCACGAAGAGGCCCGTCAGTTCCTGGACCCGCGTCATGTCGTCGTCCTCGACGCCGTAGACGAGCCGCTTGTGCGCGGCCGCCGAGAGCGGCGGCCCCTGCGCGATGACCTCGGCGATCTCGAGGGCGCGCGACACGAGCAGTTCGGGTGGCACCACCTCGAGGACCACGCCCAGCTCGTGCGCCTCGCGAGCCGTGATGCGGCGCCCCGTGAACATCAGTTCGAGGGCGCGCTGGCTCCCGAGTACCCGCGGCAGGAAGTACGACAATCCAGCGTCGGCCACGATCCCGCGCTTCGTCTGCGCCACCTGGAAGAGCGCGTCCTCGGCGGCAATGCGGAGGTCGCACGCCAGTGCCAGCGACCAGCCCGCACCAACCGCGTAGCCGTTGATGGCGCCGATGATGGGCACGTCGCAGTGGCGCATCTGGTGCACCACCTGCTGATGCGGGTGTCCCGGGTGCCACGGCGCGGTCGCTCGAGTGGGGTCGGCGGCGGGGAAGCTCATCACGTTGCCCCCCGCGCAGAACGCCCGACCCTCCCCCGTGAGGACCACCGCGCGCACTCGGTAGTCGCCGTGGTTGAGGGACTCGAGGTAGCGCGCGAGCTCCTCGTTCATGGTCCCGCCGAAGGCGTTGAGCTTCTCAGGTCGATTGAGCTTGACCAGCGCGACGCCGTTCGCGCGCTCCTCGACCAGGATGTCGTTGAAGGTCCCCGCGGCGTGCGTCTCGACCGGCTCGGTGTGGGTGGTCACGGCAGCGTCCTTCCGTCGTCCTCGTCATCCGCGGCGTGATAGTACCTTGATGACGAACGCAGTGGTGCGCCGCTCGGTCGTCGTCGGCGCCGCCGCGCGCGAGTCGGTCTCGGCGGCGGTCCGAGGCAGTGCGACGGGCTGCGACAACCTCCGCACGACAGAACAGCGTGCCCAGCGCTCGACGACGGCACGCGCGTGGTCGCGCGCTTCTCGATTTTCGTTGCGCCCCATATGGGCCCGTGCTACGTTGCCGCCGCATCCGAGTCACGCCGGAAGTCGTGCCCGCGGTGCCTCCGCGCGCCACTCTCCGGGGGGAGCAACACTGCGGTGATCCCTGCAGATTTCGGACGAGTCGGGCTCCTGATCATCCTGGGATTGTCGTTCCCGGCGTTACCCCTCCT
The DNA here is from genome assembly GCA_902827055.1 of uncultured Chloroflexota bacterium. Classification (GTDB taxonomy): domain Bacteria; phylum Chloroflexota; class Dehalococcoidia; order UBA2979; family UBA2979; genus RBC038. The sequence goes on from CADEHD010000056.1 coordinate 2,213, forward strand.
GGTATCGCAGTTGCTGTTCCGCGCCCAGCGGCGGCCGGAGAACCCGGACCCCGTGAAGAACGCGATCTATGAGTGCGGCGTGGAGTCCGAGGGCACCGCGTGGGGACAGTTCAACGCCCGCTACTACCTGTTCGCACTGGGATTCGTCATCTTCGATGTGGAAGTGATCTTCCTCTACCCATGGGCCGTCAACCAGGCGGCGCTGGCGGTCACCGAGCCGCTGACAGCGATCCTGAAGGCCGTGATCTTCATGACCGTGCTCGCGTTCGGCCTGGCTTATGCGTGGCGCCGTGGCGCCCTCGAGTGGCGGTAGCGGTGCCTCGAGCAGTGCACCAGCTGGACGGCCACGACGTGGGGCGGCGGCTCAACGCGGCGCTCTCGGGCGTCGTCCTCCGCGCCACCGAGGAGTGGGTCGAGGTGGAGGCGGGCCGCATCGTCGACGCGCTGCGCTGGCTCCGCGACGACCCCGAGATGGATGCCGCGCAGCTCTCGTGCCTCACGGCGGTCGACCAGCACGACCGGTTCGAGGTCGTCTACTTCCTCCAGTCGCTGGACAACAATCACCAGATCGAGGTCAAGGCCGTCCTCGAGGATCACGACACGCCGTCCCTCCCGAGTTGCTACTCGGTGTACACCGGCGCCTTGCTGCAGGAGCTGGAGACGTACGACCTCATGGGGATTCGCTTCGAGGGGCACCCCGATCTGAAGCGGCTCTTCCTGTGGGAGGGCTTCCCCGGGCATCCGCTGCGCAAGGACTTCCTGAAGCTCGAGGGGCGGTTCCCCGGGCTCCCCAGCTTCCCGTACGAGGAGCAGGGGGTGCAGGCGCGATGACGCTCCTCACGCACGAGCCGTACTCGGAACCCTACGTCCTCAACATCGGGCCGCAGCACCCCTCGACGCACGGCGTCTTCCGCATTCGCGTGGTCATGGACGGCGAGCGGATCGACGACATCGAGATGATCGTCGGGTACCTGCACCGCTCGATGGAGAAGCTCGCCGAGGAGCGCACCTACACCCAGAACATCCCGTTCACCGACCGCGCCGACTACCTGGCGGGGATGTCGAACAACCTCGGCTACTGCCTGGCCGCCGAGCAGCTGTCCGGCGTCGAGGTGCCCGACCGAGCGCAGTACCTGCGCGTCATCTTCGCCGAGCTGCAGCGCATCGCCTCGCACGCGATGGCGAACGGCCAGCTGGTGTCCGATGCCGGCGCCCTGCAAACGCCACTGCTCTATATGTGGCGCGAGCGCGAGAAGGTGCTGGACCTCTTCGAGATGACGTGTGGCGCGCGCCTCACGACCAACTACATGCGCATCGGGGGCGTCGCCTTCGACCCCCCTCCGGAGTTCTACCCGGCCGTCGAGCAGCTGCTCGCTGACCTGCCGGACCGCATCGACGAGTACCACACACTGCTCATCGAGAACGAGATCTTCCTCGCCCGCACCAAGGGCGTCGCGCCCATCTCCGCTGAGGATGCGATCAACGGCTCGCTCACCGGACCGATGCTCCGCGCCTCGGGCGTGCCGTGGGACCTCCGCAAGGCGGACGCCTACGGCATCTACGACCGCTTCAAGTTCGAGGTGCCGGTCGGCCGCGTCGGTGACGTGTGGGACCGCTTCATGGTGCGGATGGAGGAGGTCAAGCAGTCCGCCTCCATCATTCGCCAGGCCCTCGACGGCCTGCCCGCGGGTGCGCACAAGACCGACGTCCCCCTCGCGCTCCGGCCGGAGCCGGGCGAGGCGTACGCGCGCGTCGAGGGTCCACGCGGTGAGCTGGGCTTCTACCTCGTCTCGGACGGGGGGCCCGCGCCTGCGCGCTTCCACATCCGGGCGCCCTCCCTCATCAACCTGTCGCTGCTCAAGCAGATGGCCGTGGGTTCGTCCCTGCCGGACGCGATCGTCGCGCTCGGCTCGATCGACATCGTGGTGGGGGAGATCGACCGATGAGGATCCCGCTCCTGTTCGGGATGCTCCTCGACACCGCCAAGGACGCCCCCGAGTCGTTCCCCTCCGGGACTCGACATCGCGTCGTGCGCGTGCCGATGCCGGGCCTGCGCCTCATCGGGCTGGCCGTGCTCGCCGTGGTCATCGCGGCCAACGTCGGGATCGGCGTGATCGTCGTTGGCGGTGCGCTCGACGACCAGTGGTACGACTTCCGCGACCTCGGCAACACGATGGACGGTCTGCGGAGCGTGCTCCCCGAGTGCATGGCGAGCATGGGCGACACCTGCGTCGTGCCTGGCGCGTACGTCGGGTACCTGACCGCGGCCATCCTCGGCGGGACCGCGATCCTGTCGTTCGTCGGGGTGCTGCTGGTGATCCTCGTGTGGTCGGAGCGCCGCCTGCTGGCGCGCTTCCAGGTGCGCCGCGGACCGAACCGGGTGGGGCCCTACGGGCTGCTGCAGCCCCTGGCCGACGCGATCAAGATGATGCAGAAGGAGACGGTCATCCCTCGAGGGGCCGACCGGTTCCTCTACTACCTCCCGCCGGTGATCGTGTTCATCCCCCTGATGCTGCTCTGGGGCGCGGTGCCCTGGGCCCCGAAGATGACCTACGTCGACCTGAACGTCGGCGTCCTGTACCTCGTGGCCGTTACCTCGCTGACGACCCTCGCGATCTTCCTCGCGGGCTGGAGCTCCAACAACCACTACGGGCTCCTGGGCGCGATGCGCACCGTCGCGATGATGGTCTCGTACGAGATCCCGATTTCGATCTCGCTGCTGACGATCGTGCTGTTCACCGGTTCCCTGCAGCTGACCGACATCGTGCGGTGGCAGGGGGAGCACAACGTGTGGTTCGCCTTCCTCCTGCCGCTGCCGCTCTTCAGCTTCTTCTTCTCCTCGACGGCCGAGCTGAACCGTTCGCCGAACGACATCGCCGAGGCCGAGTCGGAGATCGTCGCCGGCTACTACACTGAGTACTCGGGCATGAAGATGGGGCTGTACCTGGCCGGCGAGCTCGGGTACGCCACCGCCACGAGCGCGTTCGTGAGCGCCCTGTTCCTCGGTGGTTGGACGCTCTTCGGCCTCGAGACGTGGATCCCGGGGTACCTGATCCTCGGGGGCAAGATCGCGTTCGTGTACTTCGTGCTGGTCTGGATGCGCGCCACGCTGCCGCGGTTCCGGCTCGACCAGCTGATGGCCTTCGCCTGGAAGTACCTCATCCCGCTGTCGATCGCGAGCGTCGTGCTCGTGGCCCTGGAGGTCACGCTCTTCGCGAGGTGGGACGTCCCGGGCGTGGTGCCGCTGGTCCTGTTCGCCATCGTCAACTTCATCTTCGCGCGCGTAGCGATGCGCCGCTGGGCGACCGTGCTGGGCTACCAGCCGGAGTTGCAGGCGAACGCGCCGGTGATGACGTCGGGTATCGGTGGGCTGCGCGCGGCGCGCGCGCTGCGGCAGGCAGAGGGCACGCGCTGATGGACAACCCCGGAGTCGTCGGAGCGTTCTACCTGCTGGCGGGCGTCACCGTGCTGTCATCGCTGGCAGTGTTCGCGGTGCGCAACCTGCTGCACGCGGTGGTGTTCCTCGTGCTCGCCTTCGTGGGGATGGCCGGGATCTTCATCACCCTGTCGGCCGACTTCCTGGCGGTCGCGCAGATCCTCATTTACGCCGGAGCCGTCTCCATCCTCCTGGTGTTCGCCGTGATGCTGACGCCCCTGGGCGACCGCAACAACGCGAACTCGCTGTTCGTCCTCCCCGGCGTCGCCGTGGCCGGTGGATTCGCCACCATCGTCGCCCTGGTGGCGGTGGCGACCGACTGGAACGTCCTCTCCGAGGATGACCTCGACGCTCGCTCGTTCGCGACCACCATCGCCGACATCGGCCAGGCGCTTCTCGGGCCGTACGTGCTCGCCTTCGAGGTGGCGTCGGTGCTCTTGCTCGCAGCGCTGATCGGGGCGATCGTCCTCGTTCGCGAAGAGGAGCGGGCGTGACCTTCGAAGAACTCAAGCCGTTCATCGTGCCCGGGTTGCCGCACTACCTCGCGCTCTCGGGGCAGGTGTTCGCGATCGGCATCCTGATCGCGCTCGCGAAGCGCAACGCGATCGCCGTCCTGATGGGCGTGGAGCTGATGCTCAACGCGACGAACCTGGCCTTCCTCGCCTTCGCCCGATTCGTCCCGAACGCCGCGGACACGCCTGCGCTCGCCGGTCACGTCTTCGTCGTGTTCATCCTGACCGTCGCCGCCGCCGAGGCGGCCGTGGCCCTCGCGATGGCTGTGCTGGTGTACCGCCGTCGTGAAACCGTCGACCTGGACCGCTTGAACCTGCTGCGCTGGTAGGCGGAAGGGCGACGCGCGATGTGGACGAAGTTCATGGACGTGCCCGACGGCTACGCCGCCGAGATCTGGCGCGAGCTGTTGCGTGCGGAGGCCGTCTCGGTGCGAGTGGTACCACCCATCGAGGTGGGCTCGATGGCGGACGCGCGTGAGATCTGGGTACCCAACGGCAAGACGCACGTCGCGCGGGAAGTGTTGAACAAGATCTAATGATTCCCGAGATCGCCGTCTGGTCCATCTACTTCGTGCCGGTCAGCGCGTTCCTGTTGAACGTACTGCTGTTCCGCGGGAGCACCGTTGCCGGCCGCGTCACGATCGCCGCGATCTCCTACGCCTGGGGCATGTCGCTGTGGGCGCTGCAGTCGGCCCTGGCGATGGGTGGTGAGTCGGTTGGGTTCGAGCCGCACACCTGGCTCGAGTTCGGCGAGCTCGTGGTCGAGTTCGGCGTCCACCTCGATGGGTTGAGCGCGATGATGCTGGTCGTCGTGACCAGCGTGTCGCTGCTCGTGCAGATCTACTCGACGGCCTACATGCACGGTGACACCGGGTACGCGCGGTACTACGCGTACATGGCGCTGTTCACCTCGGCGATGCTTGGGCTGGTGCTGGCCTCGAGCATCCTCCAGCTCTTCATCCACTGGGAGCTGGTCGGACTCGCCTCTTACCTGCTGATCGGGTTCTGGTTCGACCGTCCGGCTGCGGCTGCGGCCGCCAAGAAGGCGTTCATCGTCACGAGGTTCGGCGACTTCGGGTTCATGCTCGCCGTCATCGCGATCTGGGCCAACACCGAGGGCCACTTCGACATCGCCCACATCAACGAGATGGCCGAGCACGGCGAGCTCGCCGCGAGCGCGCTGACCGGGATCACCCTCGGCATCTTCATGGGCGCGATGGGCAAGTCGGCGCAGTTCCCGCTGCACATCTGGCTGCCGGACGCCATGGAGGGCCCGACGCCCGTCTCGGCGCTGATCCACGCGGCCACGATGGTCGTCGCGGGCGTGTACCTCCTCGCGAGGATGTTCCCGACTTTCCACTCGGCGCCGGAGGGCGTGTCGACCTTCATCGCCTACACCGGAGCATTTACCGCCATCTTCGCAGCCTCCATGGGTCTCGTAATGACCGACGTGAAGCGCGTGCTTGCGTACTCGACGGTGTCGCAGCTGGGCTACATGGTGATGGCGCTGGGCCTCGGCGGGTACGTGGCGGCGACGTTCCACCTGTTCACGCACGCGTTCTTCAAGGCGATGCTGTTCCTCGGCTCCGGGTCCGTGAACCACGCCACGAACACCTTCGACATGCGCCTCATGGGCGGGCTCCGCAAGTCGATGCCGATTACCTTCTGGACGTTCCTGATCGGCTCGTTCTCGCTTGCGGGGTGGTGGCCGCTCTCGGGGTTCTGGAGCAAGGACGAGATCCTGCTCGACGCGTGGCACGAGGACAAGTTCCTGTGGGTCGTCGGCACCCTGGTCGCCTTCATGACCGCGTTCTACATGTTCCGTGCGGTGTTCCTCACCTTCTTTGGCGAGTACAAGGGCGGCGCCGAGCCGGAGCACGGCGCGTCGCACAGCACCGGGCACCACGGCCCGCACGAGTCGCCACCCTCGATGGCGTACCCGCTGATCATCCTGGCGGTGCCGTCGATCATCATCGGCTGGTTCACCGTCGGCGGATTCGGCGATTTCGTCCAGGGCGCGCTGCCGCTCGACCTGCGACACCACCCGGAGCCGGAGCCGCTGGTCGTCGTCGCCTCACTGGCGGCGGCCATCGGAGGGACCGGACTCGCTGCTGCGATCTACCTCGGGGGCACGCCTTCGCCGGCGCGCCTCCTCGCGATGTTCCGCCCGGTCCACGGCGTCATCGCGAACAAGTACTACATGGACGTGATCGCTGAGGACGGCATCATCCGGACCGGCCTCCATCGAGGGCTGGGGCGCGGACTCCAGCTCTTCGACACGTGGGTGGTCGACGGAGCCGTCAACGGCGTGGCCTTCGCGGCGCGCATGGCCGGCGAGGGCTTGCGTCGGACGATCTTCGGCCAACCTCAGGCCTACACCTCGGCGTTCCTGATGGGCACCATCACCATCGTCGGCGCGATTCTCGTGCTCGGGGGGTCCGCCCTCGAAGCGCTGCAGTCACTGAGGCCCTGATGCTGACGCTTTTCCTCATGCTTCCCGCCGCCGGCGCGCTGACGCTGTTGCTCCTCCCCGAGGACCAGCGCATCCGCCCGCGTACCGTCGCACTGGTCTACAGCGGGCTGGCATTCGCGGTCTCCGTGCTGGTGTTCGCGCTCTTCGACCCGGCGGTCGAGGGCTATCAGTTCGTGCAGCGGTTCACCTGGATCGATAGCGACACGGCCGGATTCACGGTGCAGTACGCCCTGGGCGTCGATGGCCTGTCCGCCCCGCTCGTGCTGCTGACGGGATTGTTGTCGGTGGCCTCGGTCCTGGTGTCGTGGAACATCGAGCTGCGACCGCGAGCCTACTTCGCGATGCTCCTGCTCCTCGAGACGTCCGTCGCGGGCGTGTTCACTTCGCTCGACCTCATCCAGTTCTTCTTCTTCTGGGAGCTCGAGCTGCTGCCGATGTACCTCCTGATCTCGATCTGGGGGTCCGGCCGCAAGGAATACAGCGCGATGAAGTTCCTGCTGTACACCATCGGCGGGTCGGCGATGATGGCCGTCGGCTTCCTGCTGATCGGACTGTCGGCGGGGACGTTCGACCTGGCCGTGCTGGCGAAGACGCCCGACGCCGAGCTCCTGGTTCCCGGTGCCCTCGTGTTCTGGATGATCATGGCCGCCTTCCTCGTGAAGCTGCCGGTGTTCCCCGTGCACACGTGGCTGCCCGACGCCCACACCGACGCGCCCACGGCGGTCTCGGTGATGCTCGCGGGTGTGCTGCTCAAGATGGGTGGCTACGGGATCATGCGGATCCCCGTGTCGCTGCTGCCCGAGCAGGCACACACCTTCGCGACGCTCCTCGCCAGCATCGCCGGGTTCTCCGTGGTCTACGGCGCGATCATCACGCTCCAGCAGCGTGACCTGAAGCGGCTCATCGCCTACTCGTCCGTGTCGCACATGGGGTACGTGCTCCTCGGAGTCGCGGCGCTTACCCCGGTCTCGATGTCCGGCGCGGCGCTCCAGATGTTCACGCACGGCACCATCACGGGGCTCCTCTTCATCATGGTGGGCCTCGTCTATGACCGCGCCCACACGAGGCAGATCGCCGATTTCGGCGGGCTCATGCATCACGTCCCCTTCATCGGGGTGTTCATG
>CADEHD010000057.1 GCA_902827055.1 uncultured Chloroflexota bacterium
GTCGCGCATCCACGCGGCACCCAGCGTCCAGAGGACGTTCATCCCGCCGAAGACCGCGATCCACATCAGCAACACGGTCCAGCGGACCGCCGGGTCAACCTTGAGGTACCCGATGCCGTCCTGCACGTTGGCGAGCAGCGAACGCCCCGCAGCCCCGACGTCGGCGGGACCCGCCCGCAGCCGGAGCCTCCAGAGCAGCCCCACGATCACGAGGTGCGGCACGATCCCGATCGCGTACGTGGCCCCGAAGCCGAGCGCCTCGACGAGCGTACCCCCGAGGACGTTCGCCACGAGCATGACGAGCGCCATCGCGAGCCAGTTCATCGTGACCGCGTTGGTGAGCTGCTCGGGCGGCACGACGTCGCTGACGAGCGCGGTCCTCGAGGGCAGGTCCTGCGCGTTCATCAGCCCGAACGTCGCAAACAGCGGCATGACGAGGAACAGCCACGCGCCGCCGCGCTCCACGCCCGGCAGCGAGAGCACGACTGCCGTGATCGCCACGAGCACCGCACCCGCGAGATGGCTCGCGATCAGCGTCGTGCGCCGCGGGTATCGGTCGGCGAGCGCACCACCGAAGAGCGACCAGCCGAGGAACGCCAGCCCGTTCACCGTCGCGAGCACGCCCAGTAGCAGGACCCGCCGGTCCTCGGGGGCGGCGGCATTGATGTACCAGGCCTGGGAGAACCACAGGACGGGGCCGCGGAGGCCCGAGAACAGCTGCGTCAGCAGGACAATGCGGAAATCGTGCAGGGCAAGCAGCGACTCACGATGCGCCGCAGGGGTCGTCGCGGTCGCCGTCGAGGAAGCCTCGGTGAGCGCCATCCGCAGAGCGTAGCGCTCACCGAGGTCAGGCGCTGGGCTGGCCCGTGCCGAGGCCCAGCGGAGGCAGCGGTGCTACTCGGGGGGGAGCACGGCCTCGATCTGGTTGAGGTGGCCGTGGTCGTGGTACGGACCGCCGCGCATGATCGAGTCGCCGACCTCGATCTCGCCCGGCTGGAAGCCGGCCGGGATCATCGCGCGGAGGACGTCGCGCGGGACGTCACGTACCGCCGAGATCGCGGCCTGGTGCCCGGCCAGCACCTCGTCGAGGAGGTCGCGAATCGACTTGTCGGAGCGCTCGGAGACCTGGTCGGCGTTGATCTCGTCGATACTGCGGGGCGCCGCGGCGGCAGTGCCGCTCTGGTGCGCCTCGTAGCGCGCGAGGACACGAGCGACGCCGTTGCCGCGCGCCGCGAGGTGGCTGAGCGCGTCGCGGACGCGCCAGGTGCCCTCGGCGAGCGCGGTCTCACCGCTCTCGAGGATCCGGTCCCACATCTCCTCGATGCGGTTATCCACATCTTCGATGGCCGCGATGATCTGGTCGTGGTTCGCCACGTCCCCGCCCTTCTGATGCTGGTGACTGCGACTGCGGAATCGCCGCCACTATACGGGGATCGCACGAATTCGCGCGGGCTCGCGAGGCCGCGTGCCCACCAGGCGAGGCCGCGGGGCCGCTGTCCTGTACTGAGGGCGTTCCCCGATAGGCACGGCGGGCGGCGACCGCGTGCAATGGAGGAGCGACCGCCCCCGCGTCGCGCGCGCAAGAGGCCCCGATGCGCGAACTGCCCCCCGAGGACCAGCTGCTGCGCCCGCGTGACCTCGCGCCGATCATCGTGGTGCCGCCGCAGACGTGGCACTGCCTGTACTGCGACCCGCAGGGCCCCATCGGCATCCGCACCACCGTCGTCTGGCTGGGGCCGAACACGACCGGCCCGCATGGCCGGTGCGCGGAGTGCGGGCAGAAGTACGCCCTCGGCAGCGAGCCACGCATGCTGATCCGTGAGGCCGTGCCGCCCCTCGAGGTGGAGACGCGCCTCGACCACTGCCAGCTCTGCGAGCCAGCCCCGGCCGTCGATGCCCGGCCCACCGTCGCGTGGCGCGGGGCCCGAGGCCGGTGCGCCCGCTGCGGGCAGACCTACCTCCGCCCGCAACCGGAGCGACGCGCCGCCTGAGATCGGTGCCGCCCCGCGGCGGCTAGGGTGCTCGCCCCGTGACCACCGAGCGCACCGTGAACCCGAGGGTCGCCCAGAACGCTCGCGCCGCCTCGTTCCCCTCGAGAATCGCGGCCTCCACCAGGCGCGTACCGCGCGCCCGATGGTCCGCGAGGATCGCCTCGACGGCGCGCCGCCCGACACCTGCTCGGCGGAACGCCGGCGCGATGTAGAACTCCGCAATCGACGCCACGTCGGTGCTGTCGTCAGGCCAGTCGGGCAGGGTGCGGGTGATGGCGAGCCCGGCGCGTCCGCCGTCCGCCTCGATCCACCACAGCTCGCGACCGGAATCGGGGTCGAGGTCCTCGAGGAGCGCGGCGCGATACGGCTCGATCGATGTGGCCTCGACGGTGGCCTGGTCCGCCACGAACGGCTCGAGCTCTTCGAGGTACACCGCGAACATCGCGAAGAAGTCCTCGTGCTCCTCGGGAACCACCGGACGGAGGCGGACCGCGACCGCCACGAGGCTAGCGAGCGCCCGCGGCCGCCGGCTGGCGGTTCCCGCTCGCAAGCAGGCGCAGCAGCACCTCGACGGCGCGCAGCCAGTCCCGGCCGAGGGCGGATCGCGCCACGCGCACCTGCGACTGCCCGACGCGCACGCCGCGGGGGAGACTCGGCAGCGTCCGCTTGCCGAAGGCCGCGCGGTCCTCGGAGACCACGACGACCTCGTCGTCCTCGACGCGCACGACGGGCACCTGCGCCTCGCGCGCAACGAGTCGGATGCGCACGAGGGCGAAGAGGTGTTGCAGCGGCGCCGGGATCGCCCCCAGGCGGTCCGCGGTCTCCGTGACCAGCGACTCGCACTCCTCGATGCTGGTGAGCGCCGCGACGCGCTGGTAGAGGGCCAGCCGCGCCTCGAGTTCCGGGACGTAGGACTCGGGGATGAACGCAGACGCCGGCAGGTCCACAGTCGGACCTCGCGAGTCGGACGGCGTGGCGGGCTTGCGTCCCTCGTGAGCCGCCCGCATCGACTCGACCTCTTCGGCAAGCATCTTCGTGTACAGGTCGAACCCCACCGACGCGATGTTGCCGCTCTGCTCGGCCCCCAGCAGGTTGCCCGCCCCACGGATCTCGAGGTCACGCAGCGCCACCTGGAAGCCGGAACCCAGCTCGCTCGCCTCGAAGATGGCGGCGAGGCGCTGCTGCGCCTCCTCGCTCAGGATGCGGTCGCGCGGATGCAGGAGGTAGGCCGCGGCCTGGTGCGCGCTGCGACCGACGCGCCCGCGGAGCTGGTAGAGCTGCGCCAGCCCGAGGCGATCCGACTGGTCGACGATCAGCGTGTTGACGTTGGGGATGTCGATGCCGGATTCGATGATGGTCGTGCAGACCAGCACGTCGAACTCGCCCTCGGCGAAGCGCTCCATGACACGCTTGAGGATCGACTCAGGCATCTGTCCGTGGCCCACCACGAACCGCGCCTCCGGCACCAGCTCACGCATCCGATCCGTGAACGTATCGATGCTCTGCACACGGTTGTGCACGAGGTAAGCCTGCCCGCCGCGCTCGATCTCGTGCAGGATGGCCTCGCGGACCAGCGAGTCGTCCCACTCGGCGACGTAGGTCTGCACGGGCTGGCGGCCTCCGGGCGGCGTATCGATCGTGGACATGTCGCGGATGCCGGACAGCGCCATGTGCATCGTCCGCGGGATGGGCGTGGCGGAGAGCGTCAGCACGTCCACCTCGAGGCGGAGGCGCTTCAGGCGGTCCTTGTGCGTGACCCCGAACCGCTGCTCCTCATCGATGATCACCAACCCCAGGTTGGCGAACTCGATGCTGGGCTGGAGCAGCCGGTGCGTCCCGATCACGATGTCGATCTCGCCAGCCGCGAGGCGCCGGACCACATCGCGCGCCTCGTCGTCGCTGCGGAAGCGCGAGAGCACGTCGACGCGCACCGGGAAGCCCGCCAGGCGCTCGCGGAAGGTCTTGTCGTGCTGCTGCGCGAGGACCGTCGTCGGCACCAGCACCGCGACCTGGTAGCCGTCCATCACCGCCTTGAACGCGGCGCGCAGCGCCACCTCGGTCTTGCCGAAGCCCACGTCGCCGCAGATGACGCGGTCCATCGGCTGCGGGCGCTCCATGTCCGCCTTCACCTCCGCGAGCGCCTGCAGCTGGTCCGGCGTCTCCTCGTAGGGGAAGGCCTCCTCGAGTTCGCGCTGCCACTCGGAGTCCGGCTTGAACGCGTGCCCCTCGAGGAGTTGGCGGGCGGCGTAGAGGCGCACGAGGTCGGCCGCGACGAGCGCGACCGCCTCGCGCACCTTCGCGCGGGCCCGCGACCACTCCTGCGTACCGAGGCGCGTCAGCCGCGGCGGATGGTCGGATGGCCCCACGAACCGCGAGACGCGATCGACCTGGTCGATCGGGACGTAGAGGCGATCCTCACCCGCGTAGCGCAGCTCGAGGTAGTCGCGGTCCTCGTCGCCCACCGGCCGGCGGACGATGCCACCGAAGCGGGCGATCCCGTGATCGATGTGCACGACGAAGTCGCCGGGCTGCACCTCGGACAGGAACTGCGAGCGATGCGACTCGCGGCGCCGGAGCTGACGGCGGCGCTTGGTGAATCCGAAGAGCTCGCGGTCGGTCTGGAGCAGGATCACGTCGCTGGCGACGCCCACCTGCCAGCCTTCGGGGAGCGCGCCCTGCACCAGCGCGACCTCGCCATCGGCGAGCCCCTCCTCGACCGAGGCGCGCACGCGCGTCTCCACGCGATGCTCGCCCAGCACCTCGGCGAAGCGCTGCGCCTGCTGCGAGACGATGACGATCCGATCGCCGCGCTGCGACCGGCGCCGGGTGTCCTCCGCGGCCGCGGGCAGGCGGCCCGCGTAGGCGTCGGCCGTCTGGAACGGCAGGCGGAACGAACCGGGCTCCTGCCCGGTGACCCACCGCCCGAGTTCGGCCCGCGCGCCGTGCCGCTCGAGCGCGCTCTCAACCGTCGGCCCCGGCGCGTGTGGGTAGGGCGTCGCCGCGCCCAGCTCGCCGCGCGCCGACAGCTCCTCGCGGCGCTCACGCGCCAGCTCATCGAGGTCGTGCAGCGAGGCGGCCACGTTGGACGACTCGTCGACGACGATTCGCCACCCCTCGCGGACGTGATCGAGCAGCGTGGCGTGCGAGCCGAGCGGCCCGTACAGCGAGGGCGCCGGCAGTTCACCCCGCTGGAGCGCGTGGCGCTCGTCGGCGATCTCCGCGCGCTGACTCTCGCGGCCGGGCTCGCCGACGTACTCCGCGACGTCGGTGAGCTCATCGCGGGAGAAGAACCACTCGGTCGCCGGTCCGATGTCGACGCGTTCCAGCCGCTCAATCGTGCGCTGCGTCGCCGGGTCGAAGGCGCGGATCGACTCGACCTCGGAGCCCATCAACTCCAGTCGCAGCGGGTTCGGAGCGTCCACCGGCCACACATCGACGAGCCCACCGCGGCGGGCAGCCTGGCCGGGCGCCTCGACGAGCGGCTCGATGGAGTAGCCGGCCTCCACGAGACCCATCGCGAACGCCTCGAGGGCCACACGCTGCCCGAGGTCGATCCGCCCCGGGCCGCGGGAGAGATCGGCGGGCCGCAGTGTGTGCTCGGCGGCCGCCGCCGCGGACGCGACCACGAGCAGTGGCTCGCTGCGCGCCATCGAGGCGAGCACCGCGATCCTCCGAGCGACCAGGCCCTGGTCCACGGCGTCGCGGGCGTACGGGAGCTGCCCGCGAGAAGGGAAGTGGACCGCCAAGCCACCCGTCCACGCCTGCAACTGCTCGAAGGCCGCCTCGGCGTCCACCTCGCGCGGCACCACCAGGAGCAACGGACGTCGCGATTGCCGCCACAGCAGAGCCGTCACCACGGCCTTGGCGGAGTCGGGCGCACCGAGCAGCACCGTGTGCCCCGCATCGAGACGCGCGGTCACCTCCCCGAGGGGTTCGACGCGCTGGAGGACAGGCAGCAGGCTGCTGAGGTCCAGGACTCGCTCCGTTCACGCTCGCGCAGCGACCGGCAACGCCAAGACAGGGCCGCCCCTCCGGGTGGCCCTCGTCGGAAACCAGTGTGCACCAACGCACCCATTGTAGCGTCGCGTTGCGCTGTCGCTCGCGACCAGCGCAACGCCCGTCGAGGGGGCTACGGGTTGAAACGGCTCATCGCGGCCTCAATCCCCGCGGTGACTGCCACCTCGATCGTGTCGGCGGCCCGCGCCACCGCCTCATCGAGTCGCTCGCGCTCCTCGCGTGGTGGGGCCGAGAGCACCCAGCCCGCGATCCGTTCGGGATCGCGCACGGGCGCCCCGTCGTCGTAGGGCCGGTCGATGCCGATGCGGATCCGCGCGAAGTCCTGCGACCCGAGCGATGCGATCACCGAGCGCATCCCGTTGTTCCCGCCATGGCCGCCAAAGGCGCGGATGCGGATCTGCGCGACGGGCAGGTCGAGGTCGTCGTAGACGACCAGCAGTTGCCACGGCGCCAGGCCGAGGCGGCGCAGCTCGCCCTGGATCGGACCGCCGCTCTCGTTGTAGTAGCTCGACAGCACGCGCCCGAGGTGGAGCGGGACCCCCTCGATGCTGGCGCGTCCGACCTCCATGCGCCCCTGTCGAGACAGCGCAACAGCGTGGCGACGCGCCAGCTCTCGCACGCACCATTGGCCCACGTTGTGACGGGAGCGGGCGTACCGCTCACCGGGGTTGCCCAGCCCCACCACGAGAACCGGACGGCGCTCCCCGAGGGGTGGCGGCTCGCGATCGGGCGCCACCTCGGGCGTCCGCGGGCCCCCGGCCCGAAACTGCGCGAATCGTTCCCGCACGCTCATGCGGGCATCGTCCGTGCCGCCCTCGCGAGACGCAACCCACGACGCGCCGAGTCGCCACGAGGGGCGTCGCCAGGAATCAACGGAGGAAGGAGGAGCGGGGGGGCTTACGCCGGAACGATGCTGCGCAGGAGGTGCTCCGCGACGCGCTCGAACCGATCGAGTTCCGGCCCCGAGCGGGCGAGGAGCATGGCACCCTCGAGGGTGGCCGTGGCCAGCGCAGCCAGTTCGCGCGGGTGCGCATCGAACGCGAACGCGCCACTGGAACGGCCGAGCGTGAGGAGGGTCGTCAGCCACTCCTCGTTTGCGACGAAGAACGCCCGGATCTCGTCCTGGATCGAGGCGGGAAGCGTGTCCCACTCCGCCGCCAGGATGCCACAGAGGCACATGCGCTCGCGCCGCAGCGTCTCGCCATACAGATTGATGTACCGCCGAAACTTCTCGGTGGCCCCAACCTCGAGAGCGGCGATCTCCTGCAGCGTCAGCGCGAAGCGGCTCGCGTACCGGGCGACAAGGGTCTGCCCGAGGATCGCCTTGCTCGGAAAGTGATAGTGCAGACTTGCCTTCGTGACACCGACCTCGGCCGCCACGTCGGCGTAGCTGAAGCCGTTGTAGCCGCGTGTCTGGGCAAGTTGCTCGGCCACATCGAGGATTCGACCGGCGGTCCCGGAGGCTTCGAGGCTCGTCTTCGACATGCTTCGATGTTAGCAGCTTACGGTGGGTAGACGGCCAAAATGCACGTCATCTGGGAATGCAGGGCGCGATCGCACTGGAGCAGGCGCCAAGGCACTCAGCGTACGCACACCGCGGCGCCTCCCGCCCGGCCAACGCGCAGAACTCACACCCCCATCCGCACGCCGCGAGACACGCGCCTCGACACGCGCCCCCCGGATACAATCGCGACCCAAGCCAGTCCAGCAGCGGAGGACGCTGTGCCCATCTATGAGTACGCCTGCAAGAAGTGCGGCAAGACCACCGAGTTGATGCGGGCCCTGGCCAAGCGCGACGACCGCGCCAAGTGCGGGCACTGCGGATCCACCTCGACGGCACGCAAGATCTCGATGTTCGCCGTCGGCGCCTCCGCTGCCGTCGACATCGGGGCGGACGCCAGCTACGAGGAATACATGGCTGGTGCCGACGACCATGACCACGGGCACGACCACGGCCACGGGCATGACGACTTCGGTGGCATGGGCATGGACGACGACTTCGACTTCTGAGGCGATCCGCGGCATCGCACGATCGCGGGCCTCGCTCCGACGCACCCGCCCTGCCCGAAAGGACGTCCGATGCAGGTGACTCCATTCCTCTGGTTCAGTCACGAGGCGGAGGAGGCGGCGACGCTCTATACGACGCTCTTCCCCGACTCCCGGATCACGGGCGTGTCGCGGTACAGCGAGGGCGGTCCCGGACCGGCTGGCTCCGTGATGACCGTGTCGTTCGAGCTCTGCGGGCAGCCCGTCACAGCGCTCAACGGCGGCCCGGCGTACACCCTCACCGAGGCGTTCTCGTTCATGGTGAGCTGCGAGTCGCAGGCCGAGGTGGATCGCCTCTGGGACGCGCTGACCGCAGACGGCGGCCGCCCGAGCCAGTGCGGCTGGCTCACCGACCGCTTCGGTCTGACGTGGCAGATCATCCCGAGTCGCCTCATGGAGCTGATGGGCGACCCCGACGCGGAACGCGCGGGGCGGGTGGTGCAGGCGATGCTGCAGATGGCCAAGATCGACATCGCCGCGCTCGAGGCGGCGTACGCGGGCTGAGGTCGGCGAGTGCGCTAACTCAACGCTGCGCCGGCGGCAGGAGCGCGAGACCGTGCTGCAATGCGGCCCCGCGCCCCTCCGAGTGTCGCGGCCTAGGCCTCCGGCACCTTCGTGGAATGATAGGCGACAAGCCGCCACTGCCCATCGAGGTCCACCAGGACGGCCGTGAAATTCGAGTCGAACTGCACCGGCTTCTCGACGGTCCCGACGACCATGTGGTTCAGCCCGTTCACGAGCACGACTCCCGGGTAGGAGCGCGTCCACAGCTGCTCGAAGTCCATGCGCTGGTTCTTGCGCCCACCGCGCACCGAGGGGATCAGCTCGCTGCGCGGCTCGACGCGCGCGTTCATGTGCGTGTAGGTGAAGTCAGGCGCGAGTAGATCCTCGAGCGCGTCCGCGTCGCCCGCGACCATCGCCCGCGAAAACGCCACCGCGCGTTCCATTGCCGCCTGCTCGACCGCACTCGCCTGGGCCTGGACCATCGGACTCTCCTCCCTGGTGGGCCGGACCTGCCGGCACCGCGCAGCGATGATAGTCCCTGTTCACGCATGTGCTCGGATGGCGGTGGTGGGAGTCCACGAGGCAGGGCCCGCGGGAGAGCGCGTCGCTAGCGCGCCAGGGAGGCGTCGGCGGCGCCCTCGAGCGCCCCGAATCCCCGGCGCCATGGCCCGCGCGCCTTCCTCAGGTAGACGAACCCACTGAGTCCGATGATCGCCGCCTCGAGGATCGTGACGACCCCGATGACCATCGAGACCTGGAACCAGAACTCGAGAGGGAACATCTGGATCAGGCGGTCCGTCGCGGGATTGAGCTGCCAGAGGTCGTTGCTGAACGACAACAGATGGAACTGCAGGAACAACTGCTCGAACCCCACGAGCATGGCCGCAGCAGCGAGGGCGAGCACGCCGCAGGTGATGAGCCCCGACAGCGCCAGCAACCGCGCGAATCGTCGCAGCGAACGCTCACGGGACCAGAGCACGACGAAACACACGTACGCCGCGAGGTAGACGAACGTGACTTCCTGGATGCGGAACACGGCCTGCATCAACGTCTTCACGTCGCGCAT
>CADEHD010000058.1:0-7263 GCA_902827055.1 uncultured Chloroflexota bacterium
GCGTCTCCCGGAGGCGCCTCCTGGAGTATCGGCATCGAGCCCGGTTCGCCGAGACCATGCAGACTCGCGCCTGCGCGGGCTTGGTCGGCGTTCCATGGGCGCCCCCCGGACCAGGCCGACCACATTCGGAATTGGGGGGCCTCAATTGCGCCTCAGTTACTAAAGGAGTGTGAACGCGCTGCCGACCTTCTTACTGGTGCTACCGAGGCTGGTGCGCCACTGCTGGCTCCGGCGCGGGGCACGTTCGACGGAGGGGACCGATGGCCGAGGACACACCGCCCGCACCGAACGCGGCCACGCCCGCACCCCGACTCGTGCGCCAGGGCACCCCGAAGGCGTGCTACGGCTGTGGCCAGGGTGACACCGCGCTGGTGTACCTGCAGAACGGTCGTGACTACTGCGTGGCGTGTGCGCAGATGATCTTCGTGGTCCTGGGGCTCCGTCCCGCCGGACGCCGCTGGACGGACCTGACGCTGGACGACATCACGAGGCACTCGACGGCGAGCGGACAGACCTCGGTCGCGTAACAGCGGGCCAGCGCCTCGGTTGGGCCTCGGCGGGCGTGGTGACTCGCGGCGGGGTCTCCCCGGCCGGACAGTCCTTCGCGATGCGTTTCCACGCCGGATCGTGGTAGCAGGGGGCGGATTCGAACCGCCGA
The DNA here is from genome assembly GCA_902827055.1 of uncultured Chloroflexota bacterium. Classification (GTDB taxonomy): domain Bacteria; phylum Chloroflexota; class Dehalococcoidia; order UBA2979; family UBA2979; genus RBC038. Next base: position 659 of record CADEHD010000058.1, read on the forward strand.
CCAAGGGCTTATGAGTCCCCTGCTCTGGCCTCTGAGCTACCCTGCCACGTCCTGCTCTCGATTCTACGAGCGGCCGACCCTCGAGGCCAACCGCCGCAGCGCCGAGGCGGGGTGCGCGCGCACTCGGTGCGGCGCCGCCTACTCGGAGCGGCTCCAGTTGCGCTGCACGGCGTCGACGAGCGCGTCCGCGGCGGCGCGCGGGTCGAGGCGCCGCGCCGCGACGTCGTCCACCAGCTGCCCCAGGATGCCCTCGGCACGCGCGAACGCGAGCGCGCGCCGCTGCACCAGCCCGCGAGCCAGCGCGACGATCTGGCTCTGAGCGAGCGCACGCCGTTCCTGCTCGGCGTGCTCCGAGCCCTTGAGGTACGCCTGGTGACGGTCGATGGCGTCCGATACCTCGTCGAGGCCCTTGTCCTCGCGCGCGGTGGTCTTGAGGATGGGCGGCTCCCATGTGCGCTCGGACGCGATCGCGAGGAGCGCGCGGAGCTGCATCACGGCGGTGTCGGCCCCGGCGATGTCCGCCTTGTTCACCACCATGACCTGCGCGATCTCCATCAGTCCGGCCTTCATCGACTGGATCTCATCGCCACCGGCCGGTGTGGTCACGAGCACCGTGGTGCCGGTCGCCGTCGCGACCTCGACCTCGTCCTGGCCCGCGCCCACGGTCTCGAGGATGACGATGTCGAAGCCGGCGGCGTCCATCAGGTCCACGACGCCGGTGGCCATCTCGGACAGGCCGCCCAGGTTGCCGCGGGACGCCATCGAGCGCATGAACACGCCGCCGTCCCCGGTCAGGTCCTGCATGCGGATGCGGTCCCCGAGGATGGCGCCGTTCGAGAATGGCGAGGAGGGGTCGACGGCGACGATGCCGACGGTGCGGCCTCGGCGGCGCTGCTCGCGCGCGAGGGCGGCGACGAACGTGGACTTGCCAACGCCCGCCGAGCCGGTGACGCCGATCGTCGTCGCGCGGCCGGTGTGGGGGTACAGCCCGGCGAGGAGCGCCCGCCCGATGACCGTGTCCGCCTCGACGTGCGTGATCGACCGCGCCAGCGCGCGTCGGTCGCCAGCGCGCACGCCCGCGATCAGCTCAGGTGCATCCAATGGGACGTCGATTCCTGGGGGCTGCGGGCGGCTAGACGCGCTGCGGCGCGTTGTTGCGCACGAACTCGATGATGTCGTTGGTGTTGGTGCCGGGCCCGAAGACGCCCTTGAAGCCGATGGCGTTGACCTTCGGGATGTCGTCCTGCGGGATGATGCCGCCGCAGAACAGCAGCACGTCGTCCACGCCGCGCGTCCTCAGCTCCTCGACGACGCGGGGGAACAGCTCGAGGTGCGCGCCCGAGAGGATCGAGAGGCCGATGACGTCCACGTCCTCCTGGAGGGCGGCCTCGGCGATCATCTGCGGCGTCTGGCGGATGCCGGTGTAGATGACCTCCATACCGGCGTCGCGGAGCGCCCGCGCGACGACTTTCGCCCCGCGGTCGTGGCCATCGAGGCCGGGCTTGGCGATGAGCACTCGGATATTGCGAGCGGTATCGGTAGTCACGTGGCCTCCGGCGGCGGGTCTGGGGTCGGTGGGCCGATTGTAGCGGCCCCTGCGGGGGTTATGGCAGTGGGCGAGCTGCCTAGAATGGCGCCTAACCGGGAGGAACATGGCCCGAGACCCTGACCGCCTGACTCGATTCGAGAACGCCATCGAGCTCCCGATGCTCGGACTCGCGCTGCTGCTCGCACTCACGATCGCAGCACCTCACCTGTTCCCGATATCACCGGAGACGGCGGCTACCCTCAACCTGGCCGACGCGCTCATCTGGGCAGTGTTCGCGGTTGAGTTCGGCGTTCGGGTGTTCCTCGCGCCAGCCCGCCTGACCTACGTCCTTGCGCACTGGTACGACGTCGCGCTCATCGCACTGCCGTTCCTTCGGCCGCTGCGGCTCCTGCGGCTGGCCCGAATCGCCCTGGCCCTTCTGCGAGCCGGAGAGCATGTACGGAGAGTGGTCCGGCGCCGAGCGGTAGCGTACCCACTCGGGGCGGCGCTGATGGCCTCAGCCGCTATCGCTCTCGCGATGCCACTCATCGAGCGGGGCGCGGCGAACGCGAGCATCGTGACGTTCGGCGATGGACTCTGGTGGGGCGCAACGACCGTGACCACCGTTGGCTACGGCGATGCCGTTCCGGTGACGCCCTTCGGTCGGGGGCTCGCCCTCGCCCTCATGCTGGTGGGGATCACCTCGTTCGGGATTGTGACGGCAAGCGTCGCAGCCTACCTAGTCGAGGAGCGAGAGGGGACGGAGCAGGCGCGCCTGCTCGAGACACTGGAGGCGATCGAGCGACGACTCGCGGCGCTCGAGGAGACACTCGCCGCGCCGCGAGCCGATGAGGGTCCTCCGCTACCGGTTGAACTGGATCAACTGGATCGCGAGGCCGAACGCCTGGTCCGCTGAAATGGTAGTACGAACGGAATTCGGAAGCGCGCCCGGGGTGGCATCGTCGAGGGTGATGCCCGCGGCGCGGTACTTCGCCACCTGCGCCTCGATGTCCTGCACCTCGATGGCGACCATCGACGAGGCGCCCTCGCCCTGCTCCTCGAGGCTCTTCGCCATCGGCGAGTCCGCCGAGGCCGGCGTGATGAACTCGATCATGCACTGGCCGGCGGGCACCTGGCCGATCACGATCGTATCGGTCTTGATGGTGTTGGCGATGCGGAACCCGGCGATGCCTCGCCAGGTTGCCTCTGCCACCTGCTGGTCCTTCACGCGGAGCGCGAGATGGTCGAACCCCTTGGCCGTCGAGGTATGGGCGCCCGCGGGCGGCTGCGCGAGCTCAACGAGCACGCCGTGGCACGCGCGCGGGTGAATGAACGCGACCTTCCCCGCGAGGCCGTCGCGCGGCGCCTGGTCGATCAGCTCCACGCCCTGCGCCTTCAGCCGCTCGAGCTCGCCCACGATGTCGTCGGTGTTGAGGCAGATGTGCTGTAGAACCTGGCCGCGACTCGCCAGGTAGCGCGCGACGCCGGTGTCCTCGCGCGTGGGCTGCAGCAACTCGATTTCGTTCTCCCCGACCTGCAGCAGGACGCCACGCACGCCCTGCTCCTCCACCACCTGGTCGGCGGTCACCTCGAGGCCCATGATGTCGCGGTAGAACTTCAGCGCGTCATCCGCGCTGTGGACCACCACGCCCACGTGGTGAATGCGGTCGATCACAGTCCTCGCTCCTTTCGCCACGCCTCGATGGCGCGGGCGTGCTCCGCCTCGTGAGCGGCCTCGATGGCCAGCTCCGCAGCAAGAATGGCCTGGGTCTCGGGAGGGAGCGTGATGCACTCGAGCATCGCGCTCACGAGGAGTTGCCTGGCTTCGTCCAGGAACTCCTCGGCGTCCTCCCACTCTACGAAGTAGTACGCGTGCGTCGTGCGCTGGTTGAACTCCGACGCGTCGTCGTGTCGCGGCGGGCTGTCGAACAGGCCGTCGGCCGCCGTCGCCTCGAGGGTCAACGCAAACGCCTCTTCCCACGCGGCAATGTGGCAGAGGATGTCCTTCACCGTCCAGTCGCCGTACCAGCGGTCGACCTCGAGGGCCTCGTCGGGCAGGTCCTCGATGGCGTCCTTGAGCGCGGCGCGGCTCGTCCCCAGCGCGTCCATGGCATCGGCCAGCGTCTTCATGGTGCTCACCTTGCTCGGCGGCCTGCCGGGCCAGCATCGAGGCCGACCCAACCTGCGGCATCACGGAAGGGGATGGAGTAGTCGAGAAGCGCGGTCAGTACCCGTTGATGCGACGCCACTCCAGGATCGCGGGGATGTGTTCCGCGTCATGCGTGGATGGCAGGAGCAGCAGCCGATGCGCGGTCCCGCCGGCCTCGAGCGTGGCCGCCGGGAGTTCCCGCAGGCCCGCGACGGCCGACTCGTGGCGTTCGCGGGCGTGGCGGAGCGCCGTCATTACCTCGGGCCACGGTGCGCTGGCGAACAGCGCCACGGTCGAGGCGTTGAAGGCGTCGTCGTCGCCGTCCCAGCCCTCGACGGCCGGTCGTTCGCCGTGTGCGATCTGCTCGAGGCCCCCCGCGGCGGCGTCCTGCCACACCGCGATGTGTGCCGCGATGTCGTGCAACGACCACCGCTGGCCGCCGTACCAGCGTTCGAGGCGTTGCGCCTCGGTCAGCGCGTCGCACGCCTCGATGAGGGACGCGCGCGTGGCGGCGTTCGCCTCGAGGGCCGCTTCTACCACGTCGTTCGCATGGGCCACGGTGTCTCCGGTCGTGCTTCGACCCCGCGCCGGGTTCAGATGGTGAGCACTTCCTGGTACTCGCCCCACTCCTCGCGGAGGACGCCGCAGATCTCGCCCATGGTGGCGTACGCCTCGACAGCCTCCACGAAGAGCGGCATCAGGTTCTCGGTGCCACGTGCCGCCTCGCGGATGCGTCCGAGCGCGGCCTGGACCGCCGCGTTGTCGCGCGACGCGCGCAGGGCCGCGAGGCGCTGGGCCTGGCGCTCGCCCACGGTGGCGTCCACGCGCAAGATCTCGGGCACCTCGAGCGCCTCGGTCTGGAAGCGATTCACGCCGACGACCGTGCGGTCCCCGGCCTCCATCATCCGCTGGAGGCGGAACGCGCTCTCCTGGATCTCGCGCTGCTGGAAGCCCTGCTCAATGCCGGTCAGCGCCCCGCCCAGGTCCTCGATGCGGCTGAGGTAGGCGTTCGCCTCCTCCTCGACGCGGTCGGTCAGCGACTCGATGTAGTACGACCCGGCCAGCGGGTCGATGACGTCGCCAGCACCCGTCTCGTAGGCGATGAGCTGCTGCGTGCGCAGCGCGAGCTCGACGGATTCCTCCGTGGGCAGCGCGAGCGCCTCGTCGTACGAGTTGGTGTGCAGCGACTGGGTGCCGCCGAGGACGGCGGACATCGCCTGGAATGCGGTGCGGATGAGGTTGTTCAGCGGCTGCTGCGCGGTCAGCGTCGCGCCGCCGGTCTGGGTGTGGAAGCGGAGCATCTGCGAGCGGGCGCTCGTCGAACCGTAGCGCTCGGTGGCGATGCGCGCCCACATCCGGCGTGAGGCGCGGAACTTCGCCACCTCCTCCAGGAAGTTGGAGTGGCACGCCCAGAAGAAGGACAGCCGCGGCGCGAACTCATCGAACGTCAGGCCGGCCGCGATCGCGGCATCGCAGTACTCGATGGCGTCGGCGAACGTGAACGCGAGTTCCTGCGCGGCCGTGCAGCCGGCCTCGCGCATGTGGTACCCGGAGATCGAGATGGTGTTCCACTCGGGCACGTTGTCTTTGCACCATGCGAAGGTGTCCGTGATCATCCGGAGCGACGGCCGCGGCGGGAAGATGTACGTCCCGCGCGCCATGTACTCCTTCAGGATGTCGTTCTGGATTGTGCCGCCGATCTTCTTGAGGTCGGCGCCCTGCTTCTTCGCAGCGGCGACGTAGAACGCGAGGAGGATCGGCGCGGTCGCGTTGATCGTCATCGACGTCGTCATCTTCTCGAGGGGCAGGCCGTCGGTTAGCGTCTCCATGTCCTGCAGCGACGAGATCGCGACGCCGACCTTGCCCACCTCGCCCGCGACGATGGGGTCATCCGAGTCGTACCCGATCTGCGTCGGGAGGTCGAAGGCGACGGACAGGCCCGTCTGCCCCTGCTCCAGGAGGAACTTGTAGCGCCGGTTGGACTCCTCGGCGTCCGCGAAGCCGGCGTACTGGCGCATGGTCCAGAAGCGGCCGCGGTACATCGTGGGCTGCACGCCGCGCGTGAACGGGAACTCGCCCGGATAGCCCAGCTTCTCGTGGTAGTTCCACGCCGCCAGGTCCTCGGGGCCGTACATCGCGTCGACCTCGGCGCCGGACGACGACTCGAAGCGCTTCTGGCGCTCGGGGTTCCGGGCGGTCGCCTTGTTGTAGTTCCCCTCGAGCCACTCGGCCTTGCTGTTGCTGACCACGCCGCCGCCCTTACGTCCTGTGTGCGCTGGGTTGTGCCTGATTGGCGATGCTGGCGCGTATGGTACACGCTCAGCCCGGGTGCATCTCCGCGCCCGCCCGGGAGGCCTCGATGCCCGCACCACGTCCACCCGCCGATCCCGAGGCGTTCCTTGCTGAGTTCGCGCCCGATGTCGCGGAGCTCGCGACGCGGCTCCGTGCGCGCGTCCTCGACCGCCACCCGACCCTTGAGGAGCGCGTGTACCCGGGCTGGGGCGGACTCGGGTATCACGTGCGCGGTGCGGGGTATGTGGGCGCGATCTTCCCGCGCGACGGGTACCTCGATATCGGATTCGAGCACGGCGCCGAGCTGGCGGACCCCCGCGGGCTGTTCTATCGAGGCGGCAAGCAGCTCCGCTACGCACGACTCGACGGCTGGGACGAGCCGCTCGTGGCGGCGATCCTGGACCTCCTCGACGCGGCGATCGCGTGGCAGGGCCGCTGACGCGAGGCGATCGGCCTCCCCGTTCGCGCTCGATCCCACGGTTCCGCGATGTCGCGTGTCCCGGCAATCGGCGACACTGGACGCGATGACATCCCGCCGCGAGCGCACGCCGGTCCCCGTGCAGGCCATCGACGCACCGGTCGTCGATGCCCACGCGCACCTCTATTCCCGCGAGTTCGACGACGATCGTGACGCGG
>CADEHD010000058.1:7273-9619 GCA_902827055.1 uncultured Chloroflexota bacterium
GCACGGTCGCTCGGCGCACTGCGCCGCGGACACCGCCGACCGCAGCGGCGCGCGGGGCCCGTAGAACCTAGCGATCCCCCGTGCCGCCATGCCCCCCGGTACCGTTTTTCGCGGCCGCTCGCAGAAGCAGCGGCCGCCGGCGCCAGGCCCGCATGGGGAGGTGGGCCTGAGCCAATTGTTGGAGGTGGCACGTCCTCGGACAGTTCCGTGCGCGCGCTCGCGATCGCGCGGACGGACGTGCGCATCCACCCCGTCGTGGGCCTGCATCCGCACTCCGCGCGCGCGCTCGCGGAAGAGCGCCCGGCGCTCGAGCGCCTGGTCTCCGACGGCGGCTTCGTCGCGGTCGGGGAGATCGGCCTCGACTTCTTTCGCAACAACTCGCCGCAGGAGGCGCAGTACGAGGCGCTGCGCTGGCAGCTGGAGCTCGCCGCAGCGCATCACCTCCCGGTGGTGATCCACTCCCGCGACGCGGACGAGGAGTGCTACGCGGTCCTCGAAGGCTGGGCCAGCCGCCACGGCCGCTACCTGGGCCCGGACCGCGAGATCGGGATGATGCACTGCTACGCGGGGAACACGGACCTCGCGAGGCGCTACGTGGACCTCGGCTTCCTGATCTCGATACCGGGGCCGGTGACGTACGCGAACAATACGCGTGGTCAGCAGGTGGCCGCCGACGTGCCCCTCGACCGCTTGCTCGCCGAGACAGACTGCCCATACCTCACGCCGGTCCCGTGGCGCGGCCAGCGCAATGAGCCCGCGTACGTGGTACAAACGATCCGCGCCATCGCACAGATCCGCGGCGAACGTGAGGTAGACGTGGCGCTCGCAACGGCTCGCAACGCCGCGCGTCTCTTTGGATTCGAGCTATGACCCTGCAGCGGAACTCTCGCACGCCCCGATGACTGCCACCGCTGCCACTCCGGTCCTGGTAGGCGGGGTCTGTGGTCGGTTCGCGGCGCGCCATCACGTGAGCCCTCGGCTGGTCCGCGCCGCCGCAGTCCTCCTCGCGGTGGGCAGCGCGGGACTCGGCATCCTGCTGTACGTGGCGCTGTGGCTGGTCACTCCTGCGACCACGGCGTACGCGGCCTCCGAGGCCGTTGCGTCACCGCCCTCGAGCGCTCGTTCCCTCTACGGTCCGGTCGCGCAGGACCTCCCGCGCGTCGACGAGATGCTGCGCTCCATCGCGCAGGTGGAGCACGACTGGCTCCGCCGCATGCTGGAGCACTCGGTGGCCGGGGGCGGCAAGCGCATGCGCCCCGCGATCGCGCTGCTCGCCGGGCGCCTCGGCGATTACGACCTCGACAAGCTGGTGCCACTCGCGTCCAGCGTCGAGTTGCTGCACACCGCCACGCTGGTCCACGACGACGTCATCGATGCCGCGCCGGAGCGACGAGGCCAGCCAACGGCCGCCGCCCTCTTCAACAACGCCTCGAGCGTCATGCTCGGCGACCTGATGTTCGCGCACGCCGCCGAGTTCGTGGCTCGTACCGGCAACATCCGCGTGATCCGCAACTTCGCGGCCACGCTGGGTGTGATGGCGCAGGGCGAACTCAAGCAGGACATGGCTGCCTACGAGTACTCCGAAGACGTCCAACGCTACCTCGACCGGATCTACGGCAAGACCGCGTCGCTCTTCGCGACGGCCGCCGAGAACGGCGCGATCGTGACCGGCGCCGCCGAGGAGTACGTGGATCCGATGCGCCGCTACGGCGAAGCCCTCGGCATGGCGTTCCAGGTGGTCGACGACATCCTGGACTTCACCGGGACGGCCGCGGAGATGGGCAAGCCGGTCGGCTCCGACCTCCTGTCGGGCACACTGACGTTGCCCACCATCCTCTACATGCAGCGCTCGCCCGACGACAACCCGGTCCAGAAGGCGTTCGACGGTGTGCGCCGCCGTGCCAACCTCCAGCGGGCCATCGAGGAGATCCGCGCCTCAGATGTCCTCGAGGAGTCGATGGCGACCGCGCGTCACTTCGCATCGCTCGCCACGTCCGCGCTCGAGGAGCTGCCGCCGGGAGACCCGAAGGACTCGCTCGCCGGACTCGTCGATTACGTCCTGGAACGCCGCACCTAGCGTCCGCCCGAACGCCCCCCCCCGCTCGCTTCATCCCTGCCTCCGTCACCTCAGTGGGTGGTGCTTTCCGAGCCCCAATCTGACGGTTCTCCGGATTCGGCTGTCGGCGTGTGACGAAGGTCACATCCGCGGGGGATCCCCCGGATGCCTGAACGCCCGCCCCTCGCCGAGGATGACGGGGACCCCTTGCTGCAGCCGAAAGTAGCCCCGATGGCTCGTCCGCTCGTCACGCCCACGCAGGAGGAGAGTCCGTTCGGCCTCGAGGAGCT
>CADEHD010000059.1:0-7776 GCA_902827055.1 uncultured Chloroflexota bacterium
CCGCCACCACCACACCGAGACCGAGCACGCCATGCGCGATGCGCTGGCGCTGGCTCTTCCCGGTCCACACCGCCGCGGCTACACCACGCCCAGCACGAGAAACCACGCTCAGGATGGGCATCGCTCCCTACCCTCCAGCGCCAGCAGACGCCAGACGATCCAGCGCGAGGTCACTGAGGAAGATGTTGGGGTCGAGGCTGACGGCACGGCGGTAGGCGGTCAGCGCATCCTGCGGGCGACCCACTGCCTCGTACGCAATCCCCAGGCCTTCGTGAACCTGGGGCACGTCGGGCAGCGCGCTCGCGGCGCTCTCGATGAGAGGCAACGCCTCCTGCGGCGCACGGTCGGCCAGCTTGAGCATCCCCCGCGCGTACGATGCGCGCGGCCGGTCGCCCGCCTTCTCGTACATACTCGCGAGGGCTTCATAGACCTCGCGGTAGTCGGGCACGAGTCGCACCGCGCCGAACAGCGCACGCTCGGCCTCCGCGTTGTCGCCCAGGCGCACGTGCGCAAGGCCCAGCAGCCGCAACGCATCAGCGTCCGTGCGGTTGACCTGCAGCGCCTCCGACAGCCAGCCGCGGGCCGTCGCCGCGTCACCCTGGTCCATCGCGATCCGGCCCAGCTCGTAGTAGACGCCGCCCAGCTGCTCGATGGTGTAGCGCCGCGGATTTTCGGCGTTGAGGTCGGCTACGCGCTGGTACGCCTCGCGGGCCTTCGCCGTCTCGCCGAGCGCGTACCTCGAGCGGGCGAGCCCAATCAGCGCCGCGGGCGCGTCCGGCGCGAGCACGAGCGACTGCTCGAACTGCGCTATGGCCTCGCGGTGGAGCCCGCGCTCCCCGTACGCGAGCGCGACGGCGAGGCGCGCCTCCGCGTTCTGGGGGTCGTCGCGGACGCGCTGCTCGAGGTCCGTCACGACGCGGTCGAGGTTCGACTGCCGGACCGTCGGGTCTCGCGAGTCAGCGAACAGCGAGTAGCCCGAGGCGAGCAGCAACACGGCGCCCACGAGCAGGCTGACCCGACTCCAGTCCTGGAGTCCTGCTGCCTTCGCACGCATTCCTGTCATGCGACGCCTCCCGACCGGCTACTTCGCCATGACCATGAGGTACTGGGCCACCGACTGGATCTGCTCGTCGGTCAGCGAGCCGCCGTACTTCTCGGCCCACGTCGGCATCCGCGGTGGCTTCCCGCGGCTGATCCGGGTGATCAGACCCTCGGCGCTCATGTTGCTGAGCCAGACTTTCGATCCGAGCGGGCACGGCGCCTGCGCCATCCCGTCCTTGCCGTGGCAGAGCGCGCACGTGGTCTCGAACAACTCCTGGCCGAACAGACGCGCCTGCGTGCGAGGCGCGCCGCCCGCCGTCGAGGTCAGGAGCGTGCCGCCGCCTCCCGCTGCCGGCGCCGCACTCGAGGATGCCGGCGGGGTCTTGAGGAAGCGCACCATGGCCGCCGCCTGCGTCGCGTTGACGCCCTGCGCCTCCCAGGCCGGCATCGCGGTGCCGGGCCGCCCCTTGAGGATGGTGTCGACGTAGAACTGGTCGGGCTGCGTCAGCCGGTCCGGCAGGAGCGCGGGGCCAACGACGCCCTTCCGGTCCGCTCCGTGGCACGCCGCGCACTTCGACGTGAAGAACTCGGAGGGCGGCTTCCCATCGAACACGGTCGCATCACCGCTCGCAGCGCCGCCGCCAGCCGCCGCAGGCGCCGCCCCTCCAGCGGCCGCCGGCGCCGCACCCGACGCCGAGCCTCCCTTGAAGAACTCGACGAGCGCCGTCGCCATTTCCTTGGTCACGCCCTGCTGGCCCCATGCGGGCATCGCAGTGCCGGGCCGACCGTTCATGATGGTCTCGATGTAGAAGTCGCTCGGCTTCGTCAGCGCCTCCGCGAGCAGCGACGGGCCGACGAGTCCCTTGCGGTCGGCACCGTGACAGCCCGCACATCTCGCGCCGAAGAAGTCCGAGGGGCTCTGGCCGTTGGGGAACGGCGACGGGCCCGCCGCAGCTCCGCCTGCAGCCGACGCGGCCGCCGTCGCCGCGGCTCCACCTGCCGAGGCGCTCGCCCCGCTCGACCCGTAGAGGAAGTCGACCACGGCGCCGATCTGCTGATCACTCAGCGGGCCCCCGGACTTCTGGCTCCACGCCGGCATGCCCTTCTTGTTGCCCACCTCGATGGTCCGCCGCACCACGTCCTTGCCCTGCTGGGTCAGGTAGGTGGGCGACCGGAGCTGCACACCCGCGACCTGGTCGCCTGTTGGGCCGTGGCAGGCCGCGCAGTTCTGGACGAAGATCGCCTCCCCGCCGAGGCCGGTCAGCGCGGCCGCAGACAGCGCCGAGGTGGCGCTCAAGCCGGACCACGACTTCAGGTACGAGATCAGGGCGGCGGTATCGGGGACGTTGAACGCCCCGCCGGCCTCGACGCCGAACGCGGGGCCCGTCTTCGTGCCGCGCGTGATCGCGTTGATGACCTTCCCGTCACCGAGGCCGGTGAGGAAGGGCGCCGACCCGAGGGCCACGTCCTTGACTCGGTCGCCACCGGTGCCGTGGCAGCTCAAGCAGTTCCCGACGTACAGGTCTCGCCCGTTCCCGACGGACTTCACGGTCTGCGCCTGCACTCGGTAGCGCAGGAACGAGGTCAGCGCAGTCGCCTGCTCGTCGCTCAGCTGCGGGCGATTGCCGCCGCCGAAGCCGCGCATCGTGCCCGTGCCGTTGAGGATCACGTCGCGGAGCTGCGAGTCCGTCCGCGAGTCGAGGAACCCCTGCGCGTCCAGCGGCGCGACGGGGATCCGGTCGCCGGTGGGCCCATGACACGTCTCGCAGTGCTGGCTGTACAGGGCCTCCCCGGCCGCCGCGAGGAGGGTCGTGCTGCCGCGCCCGGCCTTCGAGTTCACGTACGCGACCGCGGCGCGTACCTCATCCTCCTCGAACGGACCGCCCCGGCGCTTCCCGAAGGCGGGCATCGTGCCCTTGCCGTCGGCGACCACGGCCAGCAATGTGGCGTCGCCGCGGCTGTTCAGGAAGTCGATCGAGCTGAGTGGCGCGGCAGGGAGCCGGTCGCCGTCCGGGCCGTGGCACGACTGACACTCGCGCTGGTAGAGCTGTTGCCCCTGGGCAACGGAGTCCGCGCGGCCGCTGCTCCGTCGCGCCTCGGCGACACGCTCACCGGATGTCGAGGAAGCGCCACCACCGGAGTCTTCGTCACCGCACGCGACCACCACGCCGATCGCGAGGGCGCACAACAGCACCAGGGAGCCCTGACCCACCTCGAACCAACGCGTGCGCAGCCTCATCGGGTCCCCCGGCGTCTGAGCGCGGATCTGTCACGATCCTGCGCGCGCCGTCAGCGGCCCGCATCCTGCGACCTCGTACGAAACCTCGAGTCTTCGATGACCCCGGCGGGCGGGGCGGCCTGCCCTACGGGCTGATCAGTCCGTTGCGGATCGCGAACCGCACAAACTCCCCGTAGTTGCGGACGCCCAGCTTCTCCATGATGTGCGAGCGGTGCGTCTGCACCGTCGTCACGCTGATATCGAGCTTGAGCGCGATCTCCTGGTTGCTCAGCCCCTCGACGAGGAGGTCCGCCACCTCTCGCTCGCGCGAGGTCAGCCCCGCCAGCGCGACCTCGCCCTGCCCGTCGAGGAACTTGGTCACAAGCCCGCTCGCGAGGCGTGGGCTGAGGTACGTCTCTCCCGCGGCCACGGCCTCGAGCGCGCGCTTGATGTCCGCGGCCGGTGAGCCCTTCACGACGTACCCGGCGGCGCCCGCGCGCAGCGCCTGGGTGAAGTACTCCTCGCCCTCGTGGAAGGTCAGGATCACGACCTGTGTGTGCGGATACGTCGAGCGGATGCGCCTCGTGAGGTCGATTCCGGAGGCGTCGGGGAGCGCGATGTCCATCAGGACGGCGTCCGGCGCCTCCCGAGCTACGATCGCCAGCGCCTCGTCGGCGGTGCCGGCCTCGCCGACGACCTCGAGCCCCTCCTCACCATCGAGGATCGCCCGGACGCCCGCGCGTACGACCTCGTGGTCGTCAACGAGTACGACGCGGAGCCTGCTCTGCCGCATCCAGCCCTCCGATGCTCAGTCCCGGTTGGACGGTGAGGCGCACTGAAGTGCCCTCACCCGGTCGGCTCGCGATCGCCAGCACGCCGCCCACGAGCGCCGCCCGCTCGTGCATCCCGGCAATGCCAACACCCGCCAGAGGATCGTGGGAGTTCGGCTGAGCAAAGCCCACGCCGTTGTCCCAGACCTCGGCCACGACGTCGGCGCCACTCCGCTGGATCCGCACGGCAGCCTTGCTCGCCCGGCTGTGGCGCACCACGTTGTTCAGCGCTTCCTGCACGATGCGGAACAGGGCGATCTCGAGGTCGGGGGGGAGGCGTTCGTCGTCGAGGTTCGTCTCGAACGAGACGTCGATGCCGGAGTTTCCCGCCGACATCGACACGTACCGCGAGATCGCGGGCACCAGGCCCATGTCGTCGAGGTCGCTCGGGCGGAGCGCGAGCACCATCGTGCGCAGCTCCGCGAGCGCGCCCCCCGCCAGCCCCCGCACGAGGGCCAACCGGCTCTGCACCGCGGCCGCCGCGTCTCCCGCGTTCGCCCCCGAGAGCGCCAGCTCGATGGCGTCCAACCCCAGCAGGAGTGCCGTGAGCGCCTGCCCGGTCCCGTCGTGCAGCTCACGCGCGAGACGGCGTCGCTCCTCCTCCTGCGCACTCAGGACCTTGACCACGAGTTCACGGCGGTGCTCCTCGCGCAGCCGCAGGTCCTCGAACAGCAGCGCGTTCCCGGTCCCCATCCCCACCTCGGCGGCGAGCACGCTCAGGAACGCCGCACTCATCGAGGTCGGCGAGGGCAGCTCGGCGTCACGCCGCAGCAGGCACATCGTGCCGACCTGCTGATCGCCGGCGCGCAGCGGCAGCACGGCCGCCGATCGATATCCGGCGAGGTCACACACGGAGTCGACGGGCAGGCTCCGCCACGGCGCCAGCGTCGGACCGGCGCCCTGCGCGAAGGCGCAGGTGAAGCACCGCCTGCTCTCCTCGGCGACACGCGCCGGGACGCCGGGGCTCGCCACCAGGATGTCGGGGCGCGCACCGGCCCCGGGCGTGTACAGCACGACCCCGTCGATCGGGAGGCGGCTCTCGAGGGTGGCAGCCACCGACTCCAGCAGCTGCTCGAGGGCGAGCGTGGAGGTGGCGTCCCGAGCGACGGCCTCGGATGCCGCCAGCTCGGTGGTGCGTTGTTGCAGCTCCTCGGTGCGCGCCTGCACGCGGCGATCCCGCTCGCGACCCCACGCCGCGCGCGACTGCCGCATCGAGTCGATGCTCTCCCCGAGCACCTCGATCTCGCCACCGACCTCGGTGGTCAGCGGCGTGTCCAGCTCGCCGCCCGCGACCCGCCGCGCCGAGGCGGTGAGGGACTGGATCGGGCGCACGAGCTGGTTGCTCCCCAGCCAGGTGATGACGACCGCGACGGCCACAAACGCGGTAGTCAGGGCCCCCACGGAGTACCAGAGCGCGCGAATGGGTGCGTACGTCTGCGCCGCATCGCCACCGAGCGTCACGGCCCACGGCAGGCTGGTCAGGAACTCGAAGCCCATCACGTGGTCGCGCTGGAGGTCCACGCCGCCCTCGACGTACGCCACCTGCGCGACGTCCGCGCGGTGCTCGGCGCGACCGAACATGTCGACGTAGAACTCGCCGTGATCGGCCACGCGCAGCGCATGGTCGCGCTCGGTACTCAGCATCGAGACGCCACGCGCATCCACGAGGTCGGCGTGACCGGTCTCGCCGATGAGCTTCGCGCTCCGCAGCGCCTTCGCCACGGACGACTCGTCGAGGTCGATCAGGCCCACAACGTACCGCCGCGGACCACCGCCGCCAGCGACGCCGGTCGAGGGGCGCGGCACGGCGACCGCCATGACCGGTGGCATCTCGGGACGCTCCATGCCCCACGCAAGCGTGCCCGCCGGCCCTCGCGCGGCCGCATCGAGGTGGGGCCGCATGTCAGCGCCGGCGAACGCAACGGCCAGCGGGTCCGTGCGCGCCACGCGCCCGTCGCCGCTGACCCAGAGCAGGCCGCCAGTGAACGTCGTGGACATCCAGTTGCCGGGCCAGGGCGCGCCCTCCGCCTCGAGGGGTGGGGCGGACGCGAGCAACTGGAGCGCCGTGATGCCCTCCGCGAGCAGGCGATCCACCTCGCCTGCCAGCGCAACGGTGGCGTTGAGCCGCTCCCGGTCGATGCGCCCTCGGAGTCCGTTCGCGTACCAGATGGTGGTGCTCAGCACGCCCGCGAGGACGACGGCGAAGAGCACGCCCTCCACGAGGAGCAGGCGCTGGCGCAGTCGCAACGGGTACAGCGCTCGACCGATCACGTCGCCCCACTCCGCCGCCCCACCCCGGCCCGACGCGAGTCGCGTCACGCCATCGAGGACTCACACGCCGCTCGATTCAGGATGGTCGTGACCGCAGTCCGCCTGCTCGCGGACGAAGGTCCCACGACCGATATGACCTTCGTCCTGCAATCGACCGTCGGAGGCCAGCTCGGCGAGCGGACGCCGCGCCAGACCTTCGGGTACGTGTGCGGAATAGTACGAACGCCGCCCGCCCGGGGGATGCGTCCTGCCGCGGCCCGGCCGTTCGAACGTCGAAACACCCGCAAGGCGCCCCCGCCGGGCCCTCCGACGCCGTTCCTCGTCGAACCTCCGAATCTGGGCGGCTGGTCCTACGACCAAAGGCCTACGGTGCGCGGTGTCACAGGTTGTCCCGATTTGACCCCCTCTTAACGGAAGCGGGCTCACACGGACGGATAGCCGAATGACGCGTTTCATGCTCTACAGCCACGACAGCTTCGGCCTGGGGCACTTCCGGCGCAGCTCCTCGATTGCGCGCGCGCTCGTCGAGGCCTCGCCGGACCACGAGGTGCTCATCGTCACGGGCTCGCCTCTCACGCAGGCGTTCGCCCAGCCCGAACGCGTCGACACGCTGAAGCTTCCCGCCGCCACCAAGACCGAGCGCGGCGCCTACGCTCCCCGCACCCTCGGCGGGGACATCCAGCAGCTCGTCCACCTCCGCGGCCAGCTCATCCGCACGGCCTTCGAGGCGTACGGCCCCGAGGTGATCATCGTCGACCACGCGCCGATCGGCCTCGGCGGCGAGCTCATCCCCCTGCTCTCGCGCATCGACGCGATGCACCGCCGTCCGCGCCTGATCCTCGGGATGCGCGATGTGATCGATGACGCGCAGCGCGTGGCCGCCGACTGGGACCGCTCCGGCATCTGGGGCTGGCTCGGCACGTACGACGACGTGCTGGTCTACGGAGACCCGCGCATCCTCACCACCGCCGTCGAACTCGACCTCGCCACGCGGATCCGAGGCGGCGTCACCCACACCGGATACCTCGCGCCGCGCATGCCGGCGCCGGCCGCGCGCACCGAGCCCTACGTGCTGGTCACAGGCGGAGGCGGTGGCGACGGCGCCACCCTGGTCGAGCGGTACCTCGATTACCTGGAGGCGCGCCCGACCTCCGCGCCCCGCTCGCACATCGTCTCGGGCCCGCTGATGTCCCCGGCCGCCCACGCCGCCATCGAGCGTCGGCTGGCGCGCCTGCGCGGCGTGACCCTCGAGGCGTTCAACCCGAACATGCGCGAGCTCATCGCATCCGCCTCGGCCGTGATCTCGATGGCTGGCTACAACACGGTGGTGGAGGAGCTGGCGTCACGCACGCCGGCGCTCCTCGCGCCCCGGACCGAGCCCCGCCTCGAACAGCACGTGCGCGCCCAGCGGCTCGC
>CADEHD010000059.1:7786-9441 GCA_902827055.1 uncultured Chloroflexota bacterium
CGCGGCGGTCACACACCTCGAGTCGACCACGCTCGATGCGCTCGACAGCGCTCGCCTGGACCGCTTCATCGCGGGCGCGCTGACGCAGCCCCGCTCGCGCGATTGCGGCGTGGCCCTCGATGGGCTCGACCGCCTCGCCTCACGCATCACCGCCGTCTCCGTCGCGGCCTGACCAGCACCAGCCGAGGAGGGTCCGTCATGTCTCCAGCACCGCGCGTTCTGTACGTCCTGAAGCAGTACCCACGGCTCTCCGAGACGTTCATCCTCCATGAGCTGGTGGCGCTGGAGGCCGAGGGGGTGGGCGTCGATGTCTACTCGTTGCGTCCGCCGCTCGAAGGCCGCTTCCACCCCGCCCTGAGCCAGTTCCGCGGCGAGGTGCGCTACGCGCCCGACTTCGGGCGGACGGAGACCGCCGAGGCCTTCGCGGCGCTGGGCGAGGTCGGCCCAGAGCGACTCCCCCATGTGCTGGCGTTCCTGCAGCGGGTGCGGCCGGAGCATCGCGCTGAGTTGCTCGTGCAGACGCTTCACCTCGCGCGGCTGGTCCGGCGCGAGGGCTACGGGCACCTGCACGCGCACTTCCTGACGATCGCGGCGCACGCGGCGCACATCGTGCACCTGCTCACCGGGGTGCCGTACTCGGTGACGGCGCACGCGAAGGACATCTACCGCCACGCCGTCGACTGGGACACGGCCCGCGAGGTGGCGGCTTCGGCGGCGCGCATCGTGACGGTGTGCGACGCGAACCGCGCCCACCTCGAGCCCCGGCTCACGGGCGCCCGGATCACGAGGATCTACAACGGACTGGGGCCACAGGACCCCCCGGCGCCCTCCCTCGCCGACCGCGACATGTTCACGATCCTCGGTGTGGGCCGCCTGGTGGAGAAGAAGGGGTTCCACGTCCTTCTCGAGGCCGTCGCCCGACTCCGTTCGGACTTTCCAGCGCTCCGCGTCGTGCTGCTCGGTGACGGGGAGGAGCGCACAGCGCTCGAGGGGCAGGCGCTCGCGCTCGGCCTCGGGGGGACGGTCCACTTCGCGGGAGCGGTGCTCCAGGACGAGGTGGCGCGGTGGCTCCGGCGCGCGCACGTCCTCGCGGCGCCCTGCCTGGTCGCCGACGACGGCAACCAGGACGCGCTCCCCACGGTCCTCCTCGAGGCGCTGGCCGCCGGTCTCCCTGCCGTGACCACGCCGATCGCCGGCATCCCCGAGATCGTGGACGACTGCGTGCACGGGCTGATCGTGGCGCCCGATGACGCCACCGCCCTCGCCGATGGCCTGGCACGGGCTATGTCGGACCACGCGCTGTGGGAGCGCATGGCGCTCGCGGGGCCGGACCGTCTTGCCTCGCGCTTCGACCGAGGTTCGACCATTCGCAGCCTGGCAGCGCTCTTCAGCGCCGCGCCCGTAGGGAGTCGATGATGCCACTCCGTATTGCCCAGCTCTGCGCCGACCGCGGCATCGCCCCCGGTGGCACGAAGGGCGCGTCGTCGCACCTGCGCGGCATGGTCCGCGGGTTCCAGGCGCTCGGCCACGAGGTCGTCACATACGCCGCTCGCGGCGCCGAGGGCGACTTCCCGGCGCCGGTGCGGCCCCTCGAGGCGCTCCTCGGCGCGGAGGCTGACCTCATCTACGAGCGCTACTCGCTCGCGCACCTTTCC
>CADEHD010000060.1 GCA_902827055.1 uncultured Chloroflexota bacterium
AGCGACATCACGCTGGCGGCGGACAACGCGGTCTTCGCGCAGCCCGAGATCCGGATGATCTCCAACTCGACGGTGCTCTTCGCCGCTCTCGCGGGCTGGAAGGCGGCGCACCGCTACACGCTCACGGGCGATCACTTCGACGCGGCCGAAGCGCTACGCATCGGCGTGGTCAACGAGGTGGTGCCCGCCGACCAGCTCATGGACCGCGCTCGAGCGCTGGCGCGGCGCCTCGCCCAGGTGCCCCCGGACGCGGTCCGCCTGAACAAGGCAATCACCACCTACGGGCTGGAGGCCATGGGGCTGCGCAACGCGCTGAACGTGAACGCATTCCTGTCGACGCTGGTCCAGGCCTCCAACGACGGACCTGACATCGAGCACCTGGAGGAGGCGCGTCGCACGGGCGGCTTCCGGGCGTTCCTCGAGGCGCGCGACACCCCGTTCATGCCGGAGCCGGGCGGTCCGCGGAGCAGGCCGCGCGGGTAGGTCGCCCCTGCCCACACCCGGTACGCGTCGCTACGCTACGTCGCGATGACAACGCCAGCGGCGCCAGGCTCGCCCAGCTTCGAGGGCACGACGGTCGCGATTCTGCTCGCGGCCGGCGCCTCCACGCGCATGGCCGGGGAGGACAAGCTCTGGGCGGACCTGGGCGGCGCACCCCTCATCGGGGCCGCCCTGCGGACGCTCGCGGGCGTAGAGGAGCTGGACGCGGTGGTCGTGGTGGCGCCGGCGACCCGGCACGCCGAGCTCTACCGCCTGGGGACGAGCCTCGGCCGGCAGGTCACGTGCGTGGAGGGCGGGCCCCGCCGACGCGACTCGGTGCGCGCGGGCATCGCGGCGGCGCCGGGCGCGGCGTGGTACGCGGTCCACGATGGCGCGCGGCCGCTCGCCAGCGCGCTGCTGGTGCGGCGGGTGCTCGAGGCGGTGCGCACTCGGGGCGGGGTGGTGCCGGGCCTCGCGGTCGCGGACACGATCAAGCGCGTCGATGGCCTGGGTGTGGTGATCGAGACGCTGCCGCGTGCGGAGCTCCGCGCGATCCAGACGCCACAGGCGTTCGCCGGGGACCTGCTGCGGCGGGCGCACAGCCTCGATGACGTGGACGCTACGGACGACGCAGTGCTCGTGGAGCGCCTCGGGGCTCCCGTGCACGTGGTGGATGGCGAAGCGACGAACCTGAAGGTGACCACCTCGGACGACCTCGAGCGCGTGCGCGCCCTCCTGGCGCGGAGCTAGGGGGCGCCCGGGTGCGTGTGGGCAATGGCTACGACATCCACCGCTTCCGCGCGGACGGCGTCCTGCGCCTGGGTGGGGTGGAAATCGAGGGTGCGCCGCTCCTTGACGGGCATTCCGATGGCGATGCGCTGATCCACGCGATCATTGATGCGCTCCTCGGTGCCGCGGGCGAGGGCGACATCGGGCAGCACTTCCCCCCGGGGGACCCGGCGTGGGCGGGCATCGACAGCCGCGAGCTGCTGCAGCGCATCGGCCGGCTCATCGTCGCGAACGGGTTCAGCGTCACGAACATCGACGCGGTGGTGATCGCTGAGCGACCCCGACTCGGTCCGCGGATCGCGGCAATGCGCGAGTCGATCGCGCGCACGCTGGACATCGAGTCGTCGCGCGTCAATGTGAAGGCGACGACCAACGAGGGGCTCGGCTCACTCGGCAGCGGGGAGGCCATCGCAGCGCAGGCCGTGGCGCTCCTCGACGAGGACGCCGGGCCTCGATAGGGGGGCGCTACGCCTCCAGCATGCGACGCGTGAGCGCCGTCGCGGCCGCGACCACCCGCTCGAGCTCCGTTGGGTCGGCACATGCCCAGTCGCCGGCGGCGTGTAGAAGCGCGTATAGCAAGCGCACCGTCGCCTCGATATCAGTGACGCGGTAGGCGCCCGCGGCGACGCCGGCCTGCACGATCTCGGCGAGCGCGCGGGCGGCCGGGTCGGCGGGCGGCCCGTGCGCGTCGGCGGGCCCGTGCCGGCGGTGCGCAGCCCCGGCGATCAACGAGTGCAGCTCGGCCGCCGCGACCTGCGCCTCGAGGGCGCGCCGCACGAGCGCAGCCGTGTAGCGCGGCCAGCCTGTCGCACGAGTCGGCCGGGGCAGCGCCGCGACCTGCGCGGCGAGCTCCTCCGCCATGCGCTCGCGCAGCGCATCGAGGAGGTCGTCCTTCGCCCGGAAGTGCAGGTAGAAGCTGCCCTTACTGACGCCGGCGGCCTCCGTGAACTCCTCGACGGTGGCGCGCTCCACCCCCCTGGCCCGCAGCACGGTAAGCGCGGCGTCGAGCAGCTCGTTCCTTCGGACGTCGGCGGGCTTCCTGGTTCGCGGCGGCATGGCGCTCCTTGGATCGGCGTTCAGTTTACGGCCCACTGACGGTTGACGAATGACCAACAGTCATTCATGCTGACCACCAGTCATTGACTATCAGTCACTACTCAGGCGAGTCAGAGATGCCCCGGCGGGGCGCGCTCCAGGAGGAACGCCGTGGATGTCGAGAGGTCCGGGGGCTCGAGTGGCTTCGCGCGGGTCGGCGCGCTACTCGGCTGGGTGGGGTGCGGCGTGTGTCTGCTGTACGCGGCGTTCGCCCTCGCGTCGGCGCTCGAGGCGGTGCTGGCCTGGCGAGGCGTCGTGGAACTGGATCGTGAGCGGGCCGCCCCGTTCCTCTTCGTGGTGCACGCGCTCACGGGCGCGGTGGCGCTCGCTGCGGGCGCCCTGCAGCTTCGCTCGACGACCGCGGCGGGGGGTGGCGCCACCTCGTTCCACCGGCGGCTGGGTTGGGCGTACGCGGTCTGTGCCCCCGCGACGGCGGTGGCGGGGTTCCTCGTGACGCTGGACTACGAGGTCGGCGCGGGGGCCGTGCTGGCGTTCGGCATGCAGTCCACCCTCTGGGGAGGGACGACGCTCCTCGGCGTGGCAGCCGCTCGACGAGGCGCGCGGGCATCGCATCGGGCGTGGATGATCCGGAGCTACGCGCTCGCGCTCTTCTTCGTGACGTTCAGTCTCGTGCACCCCGCGGTCGTGGCGCTCGAGTGGTCCCGCGCGGCGACCTTCGGACTCGCGGTTCCGCTGAGCACGGCGTTGAATGTCCTCGGAGGAGAGCTGTGGTTGCGGGCCCGCCGTGGGTCGACTGCGGTTGCAGCCTCGCCGAGCCGCTAAACTCCGCGTATGCACATCGAGGCCGGCACGAGGGACTGCGCGTGTTCGCGGGGGCGGCTCGGGACTCAGGGGTTCCGAGGTCGCCCCGCCGCGGAGACCACGCGCGTACTCGAACAGAAGGACCGACATGGGCTGGCTCGACCGACTCCACGAGGACATCGCGACCGCCCGCGGACGTGACCCGGCGGCGCACTCCAACCTCGAGATCCTGCTGACCTATCCCGGTATCCACGCCCTGCTCATCCACCGCGCGGGCCACGGGCTGTGGGCGCGCGGCTACCGGGTGTCGGCGCGGCTGCTGTCCCACCTCGGGCGGGCGCTGACGGGCATCGAGATCCACCCCGGTGCGACCATCGGCCGGCGCTTCTTCATCGACCACGGCATGGGTGTCGTCATCGGCGAGACGGCCGAGATCGGCGACGACTGCCACATCTTCCAGGGCGTCACGCTCGGCGGGACGTCCACGCGCCGCGAGAAGCGGCACCCGACGCTGCGCAACGGCGTGGTGGTGGGCGCGGGCGCGAAGATCATCGGGGCGGTGACCATCGGGGAGCACGCTCGCATCGGGGCGGGTGCCGTGGTGGTCTCATCCGTGCCTCCGGACGCGACGGTGGTCGGGGTGCCCGGGCACATCGTGGCGTTCACGGACCGCAGCAACGACACAGTGCAGCATCTGCCGGACCCCGGCTGGGACCGCCTGAGCGAGCTGGAGTCGCGCCTGCAGGCGCTGGAGGACCGACTCAACGAGCGCGTGAACTCCCTCGGTGCGACCACCGGGTCGAACGGTTCGGTGGGCACCGGTGGTGACGCGCGCCCGGAGGCGCGGCGACCGGACTCGGAGGTGACGCCGTGAGGCTGTCGGACACGATGAGCGGGCAGACGATCGAGCTCGAGCCGCTGCGCCCGGGGCATGTGGGAGTCTACGTCTGCGGCGTGACGCCCTACTCGGCGAGCCACATCGGGCACGCGATGTCGGCGATCGTCTACGACGTGCTGGTGCGCTACCTGCGCTGGCCGAGCAACCGCGCGGGCGGCTACGAGGTCCGGTACGTCTCGAACTACACGGACGTCGACGACAAGCTGATCGACCGTGGTGCGGAACTCGGCGTCGACCCGCTCGTGCTCGCCAACCAGAACATCGAGCAGTGGGAGCGCGAGCAGGAGGCACTTGGCCTGCTGCCGCCCGACGTGCGCCCGCGGGTCTCGACGGAGATCCCGGCGATCATCGCCCTCATCGAGCAGATCATCGCCAACGGTCACGCCTACGCGACGCCGGCCGGCAACGTGTACTTCCGCGTCCAGTCGAAGGCCGACTACGGCAAGCTGTCCGGGCGCACCATCGACCAGCTTCGCTCGGGAACCCGGTTCGAGCCCGGCGAGGACAAGGAATTCGCTCTCGATTTCGCGCTGTGGAAGGCGATGAAGCCGGGCGAGCCGCACTGGAGCTCGCCGTGGGGCGAGGGGCGGCCGGGCTGGCACATCGAGTGCTCGGCGATGTCCCAGCGCTATCTCGGCGACACGTTCGACATCCACGGCGGCGGCGTGGACCTGGTCTTCCCGCACCACGAGAACGAGGTGGCGCAGTCCGAGGCGGCGACGGGGAAGCCCTTCGCGAGGCTGTGGGTGCACAACGGGATGGTCCTCCGCGACGGCGAGAAGATGTCGAAGTCGCTGGGCAACTTCGTCACGGTCGAGGACGCGCTCGAGCGGTGGTCGCCGGACGCGATCCGCGTCTTCGCGCTCTCCAGCCAGTACCGCACGCCGAACAACCTCACCAACGAGGCGCTCGACGCGGCGGGGCGCGCGGTGGACCGGCTCGCGACGGCGCTCGAAGCGAAGAACACGGCGGAGCGCGGCGCGCCCTCGGTCGACGCCTCGGAGGCGCGTGCGCGCTTCATCGACGCGCTGGAGGACGACCTCAACACGGCGCAGGCGCTCGCCGCGATGTTCGACCTCGCACGAGCGATCAACCGTGGGCGCGACGAGGGTCTCGACATTGGTGCGGCGCAGCACGTGCTCTACGAGCTGGCGTGGGTGCTGGGGCTGCGCCTGGAGCGGGAATCGCTCGCGCAGGCCGTCGACGAGGCGGCGCTCGCCGAGGTGGCGGCGCGCTTTGGCGTGACCGCGGGCGCCGGCGCGGAAGCGGTCGAGGGACTCCTCACGCGGCGGGCGGAGGCGCGCGCTGCGCGAGACTTCGCGACCGGCGACGCCATTCGCGCGGCCCTCGACAGGATCGGCATCGAGATCAAGGACACGCCGCAGGGCGCGGAGTGGAGCGTGCGTGGCTGAGTCGAGCGCGCCACGCCTCGAGGGGTCCGAGCGCGCGCGAATGATCGCGCTGGCGCGGATCGCGGCTCGTCACGGGGTCGTATGCGGCGGGACGGACGTGAGCGCCACCCTGGAGGCGCTGCGTGCGCGCATCGCGGCCGCACGGGCGGAGGGGGACGACGCGCTCGCGGAGGCGCTCACGGCCGGCATCGAGGCGGCGGGCGCCGAGGCCTAGCGGGCCCGGGGCTCGAACAGCTCGATGGGATTGCCGGACGGGTCTTCGATCAGGATCTGGTTGCCGCCATTGCCCACGATGATCTCGTCGCTGCGGAAGCGGTGCCCGGCGGCGCGGAGCCGGTCGACGAGCGTCGCGAGGTCGTCCACTACGAGCTGGAAGCGGTTCCAACCGCCCGGGGCTGGGGCCTGGCCCCCGGAATGCTGTCCGGCGCCGCCCGCACCGGGGCGGTTCAGCAGGAGCACAAGGTCACCTCGCGAGAGGCTGGCGAAGCCGGGTGCGGGGTGCATGTCCACGCTGAACCCCAGGCCGTCGCGATAGAACTCGATGGCCTGGTCGACGTCGGTGACGATGTAGCGGACGCTCACGGGTGTCATGGGGACCTCGCGGGAGATGGTCGGCCCGGGTGGACCCCGTCGGAGGGCGGTGGTGTTCCCCGGGGCGCTCGTTGACCGTGTTTCGAGGGGGTTCGTATACTGTCCGGACTCGCCTCCTGCAGGGGAGGTGGGTCTTGTTGTCCGGGCGCGTGCTCCGGGCGGCGATTCGTGCCCGAGTGGCGCAATGGTAGCGCAACCGACTTGTAATCGGTAGGTTGGCGGGTTCGAATCCCCTCTCGGGCTCCACAATGAGCCGCACCGCGGTCCTCGCCGGGACGCCAGCACCAGTCAGCCCTGCAGGGGTGGGAGAGTGGCTAATTCCAGCGGTCTGTAAAACCGCCGCCTAACGGCTACGCAGGTTCGAATCCTGCCCCCTGCACCACTCGACAAGCCAGCGCGCGACGACAAGGTGGCATTCGGGCCCTCATAGCTCAGTTGGCAGAGCGCGTTCTTGGTAAGAACGAGGCCAGCAGTTCGAATCTGCTTGAGGGCTCCACATCCTGCCTCGATGCAACGAAGTGAGTTCCGTCCGCCAGCCCCGGGGCGCAGTTCGCCACGGACCGGCATACGAAGGAGAGAGCGATGGCGAAGGGGAAGTTCGAGCGGACGAAGCCGCACGCGAACGTGGGGACGATCGGACACGTGGACCACGGGAAGACATCGCTGACGGCGGCGATCACGAAGGTGCTGGCGATGCGCGGGGCGGCGCAGTTCCGTGCGTTCGACTCGATCGACAACGCACCTGAGGAGCGAGCGCGGGGGATCACGATCGCGATCGCGCACGTGGAGTACGAGACGGCGACGCGTCACTACGCGCACGTGGACTGCCCCGGTCACGCGGACTACATCAAGAACATGATCACGGGAGCCGCGCAGATGGACGGCGCGATCCTGGTGGTGGCAGCGCCGGACGGTCCGATGCCGCAGACGCGCGAGCACCTGCTGCTGGCGCGCCAGGTGGAGGTGCCCTCGATCGTGGTCTTCCTGAACAAGGTGGACATGATGGAGGACGAGGAGCTGCTGGAGCTGGTGGAGCTGGAGCTGCGCGAGCTGCTGACGGCGAACGGGTTCCCGGGCGATGACACGCCGATCATCCGCGGCAGCGCGCTGAAGGCGCTGGAGAGCACGAGCACGGACCCGGACGCGCCGGAGTACAAGTGTGTGTGGGACCTGATGGCGGCGGTGGACAGCTTCATCCCGCAGCCGGAGCGTCCTCGAGACCAGCCGTTCCTGATGCCGATCGAGGACGTGTTCGGGATCAAGGGGCGCGGGACGGTGGTGACGGGGCGCATCGAGCGCGGCATCGTCAAGGTGGGCGAAGAGATCGAGATCGTGGGCATCAAGAACACGCGCAAGACGACGGTCACGGGCGTGGAGATGTTCAAGAAGCTGCTGGACCAGGGCGAGGCGGGCGACAACGTCGGCTGCCTGCTGCGCGGCATTGAGCGCGACGACGTGGAGCGCGGCCAGGTGCTGGCGGCGCCCGGGAGCATCACGCCGCACCGCAAGTTCGTGGGCGAGGTGTACATCCTCGGCAAGGACGAGGGCGGGCGACACACGCCGTTCTTCAACGGGTACCGACCGCAGTTCTACGTCCGCACGACGGACGTGACGGGCTCGGTGACGCTGCCCGAGGGCACGGAGATGGTGATGCCGGGCGACAACGTGACGCTCAACATCGAGCTGGGCACGCCGATCGCCGTCGAGGACGGCCTGCGCTTCGCCATCCGCGAGGGTGGTCGCACCGTCGGCGCCGGCGTCGTCACCAAGGTCATCGAGTAGGCACGAACACGACGAAACAACGGAACCGGCTCGTATGAGCCGGTTCGGCATCTCCCAGGGGCGGAGTCGAACATGGCCAAGGGCGACCGGGAGCACATTACACTGGCCTGCACCGTGTGCCGCAGTCGGACGTACCATACGTCCAAGAACAAGCGGAACACCACGGAGCGCGTTGAGCTGAAGAAGTACTGCCCGCGCTGTCGCGTGGCGCAGCCCCATCGCGAAACGCGATAGCTCGGCGGCAACGACGCAGCGAGGAGACCACCATGGGCCGCGCGGCCCGGCGAGCACAGGAACGATCGGACCGGCGTCTGCAGACGCAGCAGCGGGTTGCACCCGCTCGCGCGCCTCGGATCAGCGTCTCCAGCCCCGCCACGGAGGATCGCCCCGGTGGCGTGATGTGGAAGCCGTGGACGTGGCGCTGGGTGGCGGACATCATCGGTGAGCTGCGCAAGGTGACGTGGCCGACGCGCCAGGAGACGACGAACCTGACCTCGGTCGTGCTCGTGGTGTCGCTGGTGGTCGCGGCCATCCTCGGTGGAACCGATATCGGCCTCAGCTGGCTCGTGGAGCAGACGCTGCTGCGTTAGCACCTCGAGAGAGCGCACGAGGCACCCTGTGGATGGGGCGCCGCACAAGGAGCACCACGCTGACCACTTCCCCGAACGACGAGGCCGAACGCGAACCGCTGCCCGGTGGGGTGGCTCCCGCTGCCACGCTCGAATCCGACGGCGACGCTGCGCCCGAGGAAGAGGTCGAGGAGGCCGACGATCGCGCCTGGTACGTGGTGCAAACGTACTCCGGCTACGAGAACAAGGTGAAGACGAACCTGGACCAGCGCGTCAAATCGATGGACGTGCAGGACCGTATTTTCCAGGTGGTGGTACCCACCGAGGACGAGATCGAGATCCGCGACGGTCAGCGTCGCACGGTCTCCAAGAAGCTCTTCCCGGGGTACGTGTTCGTACAGATGCGCATGGATGACGACACCTGGTACGTCGTGCGCAACACGCCCGGGGTGACCGGGTTCGCCGGGGTCACGGGCGACGATCGGTCGCGCCCGACGCCCCTCGCGGACACCGAGGTGAACCGCATCCTCCGCCAGATGGAGGTCGCGCAGCCTCGGATCAACATTGGCTTCAAGGAGGGCGAGCAGGTCCGGATCACGGATGGCGTCTTCCAGGACTTTGTCGGCACGGTGGACGAGATCAACCTCGACAAGGGCAAGGTCCGTGTCATGGTGACGATGTTCGGCCGCGAAACGCCGGTGGAGCTCGATTTCCTGCAGGTCGAGAAGCAATAACCACCCAGTGGCTACGACCACGCCCTGCCACTCAGGAGCAGGGTGTGGGAGCAGGCTCGCGTCCCCGGACGTGGGCAGCGAGGATGACTGATGGCTAAGAAAGTTCGCGCGATCGTGACGCTGCAGATCCCCGCGGGTGCAGCGAATCCGGCGCCCCCCGTGGGCACCGCGCTCGGCCCCCAGGGCATCAACATCATGGACTTCGTGAAGACGTACAACGAGCGCACCGCGGCGCAGGCTGGGAACATCATCCCCGCCCAGATCACCATCTTCGAGGATCGCTCGTTCACCTT
>CADEHD010000061.1 GCA_902827055.1 uncultured Chloroflexota bacterium
GCCAGACGCCGGTCTGTAGCGCGCGCCCCGAGGGCGCTCGCAGCCGGTCGGTCACCACCTCGAACTGCGACATCGCCCAGGGCACCGACGACGACAGGCCGTCCTGCAGCACGCCATTGAGATACCAGCGTTCGTCGATCACCGTTCCCGGGGTCGCCCCCTGCACCAGGAACTCGTAGTGCAGTGTCGTCAGCGTGTCGGGGTACGACTCGGTGTAGTCGAAGAGGTCGCCGCTCGCCCCCTCCAGCGCGTTCTCCGCGAACACCGGGCGCGTGAGGATGGGGCCCGGGATGTGCGCCGTGCGACGGAACAGCGGCGCGACGTAGCTCGCCTCCGGGCCTGCCTGGCGCGCTTCGTCGATGAGCCGCGTCGCGAGGGCGATCGGCCGCGTCTGGCCCGCGGGCGAGGTTGGCGTGTACGCGCCCTGGAGCATCAGGCCCAGCACTCGCCCCTGGGGATCGAAGACGGGCGCGCCGTTCTGGCCCGAGGGCACGCGGGCCTGCGTCTTGATCCACGCCACGCCGGGAATCCCGGTGTCGCCCCGGAACCCCAGCACGGAACCCTCGGTCGCCACGAGGCGCCCGTTCTCGGGACGGATCTCCTCCATCCCGGGGTAGCCGAGGATGCGGACGGCATCGCCTCGCGTCGCGCGCGCGCTGTCACCGAGGGGTGCCGCCGGGAGGTCGAACTCCCCCTGTGCCAGCGCGGTCCCGTCGAGGCGTCGCGCAGCGCGGATGACCGCGAGCCCCAGCGCCGGCTCGGCACGCACGACTTGGCCCTGGAATGCGGCCGTCGCCGCATCGCCCACCGACCGCGTGACGGCGATCTCGAGGGCGTTGTACGCGCGGCTCCCGTCACCCGAGTACGGCTCGACGATCTGGTACGAGGTCAGGATGAGGCGCTGCTGCGCGTCGACTACCACGCCGGTGCCGACACGCACCAGGTTGGTGCCCTGCTTCGCCTCGATGCGCACCACGGAGCCCGCGAGCTCGGCGTCGCTGACGGTCAGCGCGCTGACCGCCGTGCGGTCTCCGAGCTGGAGCCGGGCCGGCGGCAGAATCGGCGGCGCGAGGATCGGCGGGGGTGTGGGCCGCGGCGTGGCCTGGACCTGCGTGCGGTCGCCGGGGATGAACTCAGCGGCCTGCCCACAGCCGACCGCCAGCGCGGCGACGATGCTCAGCAGCATGGAACTCACGCGCGGTCTCAGGCGCACAGGCACAGCCCTTGTCGAGTGGTACAGCGCGACGCGTGGGGCATGGCTACCGACAGCCAGCGCCTCGAACTCGATATGCGTGCCGATAGGTCGTGCGCTGGCTGCGCTCGGATCGGTACCGGCCAGGCTGCTCGGGCATGCTCGGCTCCTGTTGCTGCATCTGGAGCGCGCTTGTAGCGCGGTAACGTCTCGCGGTGCGGCGCTGCATGGGCTGCTGCTGCCGCCGGTCTGCATGGTAGCCGATGCGCGCACGCGTGCGGCCCGGTACCCCTCGATTCGATCGACACCTGTGGACGGAACGGACGGGTACACTCGAGGCCACTGCCCACCGCACGTCCTCCGAAGGAGGCCCGCAACTCGTGTTTGACGAACTCCTTGCTCAAGTCCGTCCGCCAGCCCTGGTCGTCGTCGACCTGCAGGGCGTCATCGGCCAGGCGATTCGCCCGCTCGAGACCGCACGTCTGTTCATGAAGCTGCGCGAGGACCGTGGGGTGCACGGCGTGCTCCTGAACATCGACTCGCCCGGCGGCTCTGCCGGGGGTTCCGAGATGATCACCCGCGCGGCGCAGCGCCTCCGCGAGGTGAAGCCGGTGGTGGCGTTCGTTGGGACCATCGGCGCGTCGGGCGGCTACATGCTCGCCAGCGCCGCCGAGCACATCATCGCTCAGCCGTCGGCCCTGCTCGGTTCGATCGGCGTGATCGCCTACCGACCGCTGGTCTACGACGCGCTCTCCCGACTCGGCGTGCGCATGGACGTCGCGAAGTCGGGGCGCCTGAAGGACATGCTCTCGCCGTTCCGCGAGCCGACCAGCGAGGAGAAGGCGAAGGAGCAGGAGCTCCTCGACGACATGTACAACATCTTCGTCGAGGGCGTGGCGCAGGCCCGCCACCTGACCTCGGAGGACGCGCGCTCTCTCGCGACTGGCGAGGTGTACACGGCGGGGCAGGCGCTCAAGCACCGGCTCGTCGATGGGCTGGGCGACCTCGACGAAGCCATCGATTGGTTGGCGGCGCGCACTGGCGAGTCTCGTCGGGTGCGCACCGTGCGACCCAAGCGCTCGCTCCGCGAGTTGCTGCTCGCG
The DNA here is from genome assembly GCA_902827055.1 of uncultured Chloroflexota bacterium. Taxonomy (GTDB): domain Bacteria; phylum Chloroflexota; class Dehalococcoidia; order UBA2979; family UBA2979; genus RBC038. Next base: position 2,296 of record CADEHD010000061.1, read on the forward strand.
CGCAACACCATCGCGATGGGCGGCCCGCTCGGGGTGGCGGTGCAGGCATTGTTCGGGGAGCCGGGCGGTACCCTCGATGGCGGCTACCACTACCTCTACACCGGTCACTCTGGAGGGGGCCGCTGATGCTCATCCCGTTCAACGGCAAGATCCCGCAGATCGAGGAGAGCACCTGGATCGGTCCAGGCTCGTTCGTGATCGGCGACGTGGTGATCGGGGCGCGCTCCACCGTCTGGCCGGGGGCCGTGATCCGCGGTGACTTCTCGTGGATCCGCATCGGCGAGAACGTACACATCGAGGACAACGTGGTCATCCACTGCGGCGACGGGATCACGCTCGGTAACAACATCACCATCGGGCACTCGGTGGTCGTGCACTGCAAGGAGGTCGGCAACAACGTCCTCCTTGGCAACAACTGCACCGTCCTCGACGGGGCGATCATTGGCGAAGGCGCCATCATCGCGGCGAACGCGCTGGTCGCTCCGCGCGAGGTGATCCCGCCGTACTCCATCGTCATGGGCGTGCCCGGGGTGGCGCAGCCGGCGCGTCCCGACCAGATCGAGGCACGTCGGGCGCGTCAACAGAACCCCGACGGTGGCTACTTCGCGAACGCGATGCAGTACCGCGCGGCCGGCATCGAGGAGCGCCACATCTGGGGCCAGCAGCCCTAGATCCGTTCGAGGAGGTGTGCCATGGACGCGAACGCTCGGAAGACCGCGCTGCGCCTGATCCCATACGGGCTCTACGTCCTGACCGTCGATGGGGAGAGCGTGGCGGCCGGGACGATCAACTGGGTCTCCCAGATGTCGTTCGATCCGCCGCTCCTCGCGCTGGGGGTGAAGCAGGACACGAAGTCCCTCGCGAATCTCGCGATGGGCGGTCGAGCCGCGCTGTCCTTCCTCGGCACGGGGCAGGGTGACCTCGCATTCGCTTTCTTTGGTGACGCGCCCGTCGAGGATGCCGAGTTCGTCACGAAGAACCGTCGCGTGCCCTTCGAGCGCACCCCCGCCGGCGGGATCGTGCTGACCGAGGCGCCCGCGTGGGCTGACCTGCAGCTCCGCGAGACCGTGGCGATCGGAGACCACGCCGTGGTTGTCGTCGAGGTGACGGATGTCGGTCTGCGCACCGACGCGCCGGAGGCGCTGACGTTGCGGGAGCTGGGTCTCAACTACGGCGGCTAGAGCCGCCACTCGCGTCCCGCCATCGATTGCCGCAGGGGCTGCGTTGCCCCGGGGCGCGCACACCGCTCGAGCCCTGCTATCGTCCCGGCGTTCCATACGCTCGGAGGAGAGGGGCGCCCGTGCGCGTTGCCATCGGTTTCCATCGCACGCCGATCCACGACTGGCAGGAGTTGGCCACGTACGCCATCGAGGCGGAGCGCCTGGGAGTGGACCAGGCGTGGTCCGCCGAGGCGTGGGCGCACGACGCCCTCACGCCCCTGGCCTTCCTCGCCCCGCAAACCTCGACGATCAAGCTCGGTACCGGCATCTTCCAGATCGGGACGCGCACGCCCGCGCTGGTCGGGATGAGCTCGATGGCGATGCAGGGGGCGTCGAACGGGCGCTTCATTCTCGGAATCGGAACGAGCGGCCCGCAGGTCATCGAGGGTTGGCACGGCGTGCGCTTCAACAAGCCGCTCAAGCGCACTCGTGAGTTGATCGACATCGTGCGCATGGTCTCGCGCGGACAGGTCGTGGCGTACGACGGCGAGTTCCACCAGCTGCCACTCGAGGGTAGTGAGGGCAAGGCGCTGCGCTCGGAGGCGACCCCGGTCGAGATTCCGATCTACCTGGCAGCGCTCGGACCGAAGAACCTCGAGATGTGCGGCGAGCTCTGCGAGGGCTGGCTCGGGGGGTCGTTCATCCCGGAGCACGCTGACATCTTCTTCGAGCACATCGCGCGCGGCGCTGCCAAGGCCGGCAGGACGTTGGCCGATCTCGACCTCGCCGCGGGCGGGGGGGTCGAGTTCACCGATGACCTCGCGGCGGCCATCGAGCGCGGCCGCCGGGGCCTGGCGTTCAGCCTCGGTGCCATGGGCTCGATGCAGCACAACTTCTACAACGATGCGTACTCGCGCCAGGGTTGGCGCGACGTTTGCAAGGAAGTGCAGCACCTCTGGCTGTCCGGGAAGCGCGACGAGGCGCGCGCGGCGATTCCCGATGAGATGGTGATCGCGGCGCGGCTCGTCGGTGACGAGTCGATGGTCCGCGACCGCATCAAGGCGTACCGCGACTGCGGGATCACGACGCTGCGCGTCGATCCGGCCGGCTCCACGCTCGCCGAACGGCTCGACACCCTGGGCCGCGTCATGGACATCGTGCGCGACTTGGATCGTGAGCCCGCCGTCGCCGCGACCTGAGTCTCACGCGAGCCGCAGGGCCTGAGATCGAAAGCGGGGGCGATGAATTCGCCCCCGCTCTCTGTCTGCGCTCCCCTGCGCCCGAGCGTGCCGGGCGGGCAGATCAGGCTGGTCCGAACATGCTCGGATCGGTCGCGGTGCCCTCGACGACCAGCTGGCCGACCGCGCCCTTCGAGGCTCGACTCAGGGCATGGTCCACGAGCGTGTACGACCCGGGAACGTCGACGGTGAACTCGACCATCGTCGCCCCTCCAGGAGCCACGGACACCGTCTGCACGTGCTCCGCGATGGAGGTCAGCGACCCCCAGGTCGCCACGCGGTCGAACACCTCGCCAATCACGTGGAAGCTCGAGGTGAGGTTCGGGCCGCCCACCCCGAACCAGATGCGCACGCGCTCGCCGACCCGCGCCTTCAGCGCCCGGTCGCCGGTAAGCGCCCCGATCGCTCCGTTGAAGACCACGTATGTCGGCCGCTCGTCCGCCATCGAGGTGAGGTCGAACGCCTGCATGCCGGGGTCGCCGGTCTTGCCCGTCGTGTAGATGTCGCCCTGGCAGACGTAGAACTCGCGGTCTACCCGCGGCAGGCCCTCGCTCGGCTCGACGACGATCAGGCCGTACATGCCGTTCGAGATGTGCAGCGGGATGGGTGCGGTGGCGCAGTGGTACACGTACACCCCGGGGTGCGTGGCCTTGAACGTGAACGCCTTGGTGTCGCCCACGCCCACATTCGTCAGCGCCGCGCCGCCGCCCGGCCCGGTGACGGCGTGCAGGTCGATGTTGTGGCCTGCGTTGTTCCCCAGCTTGTTCTTGAGGCGCAGCGTCACGATGTCGTCCTGGCGGACGCGAAGCATGGGACCGGGGACGGTGCCGTTGAACGTCCAGAAGTCGTATCCCACGCCCTCGGCAAGTCGGGCCTTCACATCGACGGCCTCCAGCTCGACGGTGACCGCCGCGGGGCCGGAACGACCCGTCGGCGGGGCCATCTGTGGCACCGGCAGGAACTCGAGGGCGACCGGCGCCTGGGTCGACTGTGCGGCGATGTTCGTCGACAGCGGTGCGCCGTGGTCCATCGAGTCGGCGTTCGCCGCCTTTGGCGTAGCGGTGGGCTGGAACCTCGAGGACGCCGGGTCATCGGCGCACGCGATCACAGTGCCGAGGGGCGCTGCGAGGCCCAGCGCGCCCAGTCGCTTCAGCATGGTGCGGCGGTCAATGGACAATCGCGAGGTCACGATGCACTCCCATCTAAACCTTGTCTCTGGGAGTCAACGTAGCCTTGAGAGATCAGTGATAGTTGCCCGAAGGTCCTGTCGTGGGCACCCGAAGGTGCCCAAACGTCACCTCGCCTCGCGCTTGTATTGGACGTCAGGAGGGACGAACGTCCGCCGAGCTAGTCCTCGCGGCCCAGCGAGAGGCCCAGGACTCCGGCCAGCTCGACGAGCGAACCGGCCGCGGTCTCGGCGTAGAACTGGCGGGACTCGAGGCCGACCGCGATGTCGAGCAGGGCGCGGATCGCCCGAGGCGTGTCGAAGTCGTCGTCGAGCGCTTCCTGGAACTGGTTGCGCAGGTGCTGTACGCGCAGGTCGTCGCGTGGGCCGCCCCTCGAGTGCAGCGCGCGCTGCAGGAGCGCGGCGCGGTCGTCCCACGCGTGCATGTCGGCGTGTTCGTAGTTCAGCGGGGCGCGGTAGTGCTGCGACAGCAGGTACAGGCGCACGGCGTCCGCGCTGTGGCCCTCGCGGAGCACCTCGCTGACCTTGACGAGGTTCCCGAGGGACTTCGACATCTTGACGTGCTCGAGTTGGACGGTCCCCACGTGCATCCACGTGCTGCTGAAGGGGGCCTCGCCCGACGCCGCCTCGGACTGCACGATTTCGCTGTCGTGGTGCGGGTACGCCAGGTCGGATCCCCCGCCGTGGATGTCGATGCGCGGGCCGAGCGCCTTCTGCGCCATCGCCGAGCACTCGATGTGCCAGCCCGGGCGCCCCGCGCCCCACGGCGAGTCGAACGTCGCGCCCGGCGCGTCCGAAGGCTGCCACACGAGGAAATCGAGGGGGTCACGCTTGAGCTCGGCCGGTTCGGCGGGCATCGAGTCGCTCTTGAAGTCGCGCAGCTCTGCGCGCGTGAGACCGGCGAGCACCCCGAATCCCGGCGTACGACTCGTGTCGAAGAAGACGTGACCATCGACCTCGTACGCATGACCGCTCGCCACCAGCTGCTGGACCATCGCGATAATCTCGGGGAGCGTCTCCGAGACGCGCGGGTAGGCCTCGGGACGGAGGACGTGGAGGGCGTCCATCTCCTCCAGGTAGACAGCCTGGTTGCGATCCGTCAGCTCGCGGATGGAGATGCCCTCGCGCGCCGACACGCGAATCATGTCGTCGTCGATGTCCGTGATGTTCTGGATGTGGCGCACGTCCAGCGCCTGGAACTCGAGGTAGCGCCGCACGACGTCGAAGAAGACGAACACCCGAGCGTGCCCCAGGTGCCCCACGTCATACGGCGTGATGCCGCACACGTACATACGCGCCACGCCGCGCTCGACGGGCTCGAACAGCTCCTTGCGGCGCGAGAGCGCGTTGTAGATCTCGAGCAGGGAACGCTCCCTGGGTCTAGCGGCGGGTATCGCGTCACCTGAGGACGCGGAAGTTGGGCTCGAATCGTAGCACCCGACCACGTTTGCCCCGCGTCCCACGCCCCTCCTCGGGCCGTCCGAATCGAACCCCGCACCCCCTCTAGACAGCCGGCGCAGGACGAGTATGCTCGCGTTCCGCCAGCGGTGCTGCGGTTTCGGAGACCACCGGTTGACGACCGACGAGCACCGTCCTGGCGACTCATCAGGCCCGTACGACGGGGTCGATCACCTGGTCGCACTGCAGAGTGCGCGCCGGCGGCTGATCGGCGTCCTCGAGGACCTGGATGAGGATGCGGCGGGGCAGGTCGTGCACGGTGAGTGGCGAGTGCGCGACCTGCTTACGCACCTCGCGTCGTGGGACCGCATGGTGCTCGGCTTCCTCGGCGAGCTGGCCGCGGGGAGGCGTGACTTCGACCTGACGGCACCGCCCGACGACGACTGGCAGGCCTGGAACGCGGTCCAGGTCGGCGCGTCCGCTGGGAGTCCGCTCGCGACGCGGCTCCAGGAGCTCGAGTCCGCTCGCGATGCCCTCATGAACGCGATGTATGACCTCGATCGGGCGCTGCTGGGCACCGAGGTGCTGGCCCCCTGGGGGTTCGCGGACACCGTGCTCGGGCACGTCCTGACTCAGGCGGTGCACGACGCGCAGCACACGGATCAGATCCTGGAGGCGCTCGGTCGCCCCTAGTCCGGCGTCCCCCACGCACCTCGATCGCACCACTGAGCGCGCTCTGACATCGAGACTGGCGCGTTGCTCAGGAACTGAGGCACCTTCGGGCCTGCAACGCGAAGCGGGCGCCCCCTGAGAGGGCGCCCGCTTGCGTGGATGCGAAGCGCTGATGCGCTCGGTGTCCGCTAGATGCGCGAGCCTCGGGTGGCGACCATCAGCGCTCCGATGAAGCCGAGCAGTGCCGAGAGCATGACCCAGCGCATGGCGACGGCGCCCATACCCTCGGTGGCCTCCGCAAGGCCCGACTCGCCATCGCCGGCCTTCGGCAGCGCCGTGGGCAGGCCGATGATGCTGACGCCGTCCGTGGCGGGCCCGATCGTTGCCGGCGCGGCAGGTCCCGTGCCGTCGAGGTCGAGCCGGCCCACCACCGAGTCGACGGTGCGACTCGTCGGTGCCAGGGCGTCGAAGGTCAGCATGTAGACCTGCGATGCGCTGCTGGTGCCCGGGTTCATGTCCGGCAGTGCGCACATGACCTGGCTCTTGCCGGCCTCCGCTGCGGGGCCGGAGATGCAGCCCGCCGGTGCGGAGCTGACGAATCGGAGGTACGCACTCTCGTAGGTGTCGACCAGGCTGACGCCCGTCGTCGGGGTGTCGCCCCTGACCGTGAGCGTGACGGTGAAGGTCACGCGCTCACCCACTCGAGCCGGGTTGGCCGAGGAGAGCACCTTCTTGATTTCCGCGCTCGAGCCACGAACCTCCGGAGACGGGGTCGCCGTCGGAGCGGGCGTGGGGTCCGGGTCCGGCGTGGGGCCCGGGTCGCAATTCGTGCACACAGGGGGCGGGGGAGGCGTCTCGGTCTGCTGGTTGAACCAGCACACCGTGGGCGTGCCCTCGCCGTCCACGTACACGTCCACGGAGCTGCTCAGGTACTCGGTGTCGAGGTACGACAGCGCCGAGTACTCGTACTCGTCGTAGTACAGCAGGTCGGTGCAGCTGTTGGCCTCGAAGTCCCACAGCAGGGCGCCGCCGAGGCTGGTCCAACCGCTCTGCGCCTGCTCGGTGACGATGCGCTCGCCACGAGCGATGTCGAACGTCCGCGAGCTGCCACCGGGGACGGACGGCGAGACGATGCTGCCGTCAATCAGGAAGGTGAAGCTACCGCCCTCGATCGGGTCTCCCTCGAGGTCGAGTGCGACCTTCTCGATCCGGATCGTCCCGGTCGGGGTCGGCGACGGGGTCGGCGACGGGGTCGGCGACGGGGTCGGCGACGGGGTC
>CADEHD010000062.1 GCA_902827055.1 uncultured Chloroflexota bacterium
CCCTCGGGCCCGCCGTCGTCGAAGTTCTGCAGCAGGACCGGCAGCCACTGCGCGTCGGCGTTGCGGCCCATCGCGAGGAGCGATGCGACCCGCATCCGCACCTCCCCGCTCTCGTACTGGTCCCCGATCAGCTCGGCGACCCAGTCCTCGGAGCTCGGCCCGAGGGCGGCGAGGGCGGCGGCGCGCACCTCCTCCGCCTCGTTCACGTCCTCCACGGCCTCGCGCAGCGCCGAGGTGAGGTCGTCCTTGGCCTCTTCGCCCAGCAGGCCGAACTCCATACTCAGGACGAAGTTACCGAGCACGTCTGCGACCGCCTCGCGGACCGCGGGCTCGGGATCGCTCTTCAGCTGGTCGAGGAGCAGGCGCATGTAGTCCTCGCGCTCCTGCTCCCAGAGTCCACGAACGGCAAGAATGCGCGTGGCCGTGTCCTGGTCGCGGAGGGCGCTGAGGTGGATGCGGTGGAAGTCCAGGGTGACATCGTTGTTCGCGAGGTGCTGCATGGCCGCCAGGACCTCGCGCCGGCGCTGTGGCTCAATCGAGGACCACAACGTGAGCATCTGCGCCACGACCTCGTCGGCAGGCGTCGATAGCGCGCGCAGCCGCTGGTGGTCCAGCGTCTCGCCCGCCCCGATCGAGCGCACCACCTCGAGCGGATCGACGCTCGGCTGCGGCGCGTCGTCATCGATGTCGTCCAGCGGAACCTGATCGTCTGGCAATGGGTACTCCCGATCCCGAGTGTACCAGCCCACGCGGAGCGGTCCGAGAGGGACCGCGCCCTCGAGGCGTCAGGGGTCAGGCGCGAAGAACCACTCCTCTGAGGGCCCGGTGAAACTGTCGCCGATTGCGCCGTAGGTGTACGTCGGCCGCACGTCGAGCAGGTCCAGCACGTCCTGCCTGTGCTCGTTCGGGCCGATGCGGCGCAGGATGCCGTCGCGCGCGGGAATCCCGAGGACGGTCCCCGAGGCGATCTCGCCAGCCGACGGCACATCCGGATTCGAGCGCAGAATGGTGCGCACCGTGAGCCCGAAGCGCGCCGCCACGGTCGCGGCTGTGTCTCCGGGTACGGTCGAGTACGTCTTGAAAAAGGCGGCGGGGACGTCCGAGGGGGCCGCCGAGGCGTTCGCGGCCGTCGGACGTCGACCGCCCGGCACGAGGATCACGCCCTCGGGGGGCAGGGTGCCGGGGGCCTGCAGTCCGTTGCCGGCGAACCCGAGCACGTCCGCCGCGGTCACGCCGTAGCGACTCGCGATCTCGGAGAGTGTCTCTCCGGGGCGCAGCCGATGGAGGATACCGTCCACCGCGGGCAACTCGAGGAGGGTGCCGGGCGCGAGCGGCTGCGTCCGGCTGAACCCCTCGTTGTTCCAGCGCACGGAGTCGGGGGTGAGCCCGAACTGCCGCGCCACTGACTCGACGGTGTCGCCCGACTTGACTTCGTAGCGGAAGAACAGCGGCGGCCGCTCGCGGGATCGGTCCGCGGGGTCTCCGGGGGTCACCCGCACTGTGACGCCGGTGCCGCCGCTGGCGGCCAGGCCGGGGAGCGTCACGGCCGTGGAGGTGCCTCCGACGGCGAGATCCTCATCGGCGCAGGCCCCGAGCAGGAGGCAACTGAGGGCGAGCACGACGGCTGGGCGCATGCGGCCGCCCCCTGGCTACCGGTGGAGTTCGGTGGTGGGCTCGCGCTCGAGCAGCACTTCGACAGCGGTCCGAGGGCTCAGCTCGCCTTCGAGGATCGCCTGCAGCGCCTGGGTGATCGGGAGCTCCACGCCGTTCCGCGAGGCGAGCAGCAGCGCCGCCGGAATGGTGCGCGCTGCCTCGGCGGTCTCGCCGATGGTCGCCAGCGCCTCAGCGCGGCTTGCGCCCCCGCCGATGAGCTCGCCCAGGCGTCGATTCCGGGAGAGCCGACTGTAGGCGGTAGCGATGGCGTCACCGACGCCCGCCAGCCCCTGGAACGTAAGCGGGTCGGCGCCGCAGGCCACGCCCAACCGCGTGATCTCCGCCAGTCCGCGGGTGATCACGGCGGCCTTCGCGTTATCGCCGAACGCGAGGGCGTCGGTGATGCCGCCGGCGACGGCAACGATGTTCTTCAGCGCCCCGCCCAGCTCGACGCCGACCACGTCGGCGCTGGCGTACACGCGGAAGCTCCCGCTGTGGAAGGCCGCGCGCACCCACTCGGCGCGCGAATCCTCAGAGGCCACCACGGTCGTTCCGGGCAGCCCGGCAGCGACCTCGCGAGAGAGATTCGGCCCCGAGAGCACGGCCAGCCCGCGGCCCGGGAGCGCGGCGCCGATCAGCTCGGTCATGCGGAGGCCGCTCGTGAGATCGATGCCCTTGGTGGCGCTGAGCACCATCGCGCTCGGGGCGATCGCGGCGGCGTGCCGCACGAGATTGTCCGACATCGCGGCCGAGGGCACGGCGAGGCAGACGAGGTCGGCGTTCGCGACCGCCTCGTCGGTGGCGGCAACGCGGAGCGTGTCCGGGAACTGGGTACCGGGGAGGCGCTGCGGGTGCTCGCGCGCAGCTTCGAGCCGTGCGGCCTCGGCGTCGTCGCGCGCGACGAGCGTGACGGGCACGTGGTTACGGGCCAGCAGGATCGCGAGTGTGGTCCCCCACGCGGTGCTCCCGATGACGACCGCGCGGTGCGCGCCGCCGGTCACCGGGGCGCTGGCACCCGCCGCCCGCCACCCTGCCCGAGTTTCGGCTCGGTGCCCGCGAGCAGCCTGCGGATGTTCCCGACGTGATTCAGCTCGACGGCTCCGAACGCGGCGAATGCGAACAGCAGGTAAGCGATGTGCTCCCGCTGCAGGAGCACCAGCCCCACGAGGATGACGAATCCGGCGGCCACGCCGAGCACCGACATCAGCGAGACGTAGCGCGTCGCGGCGAGGATCGCCGCCGCCGCTGCCACCACCACGAGGGCCGCCAGCGGGCTGACGGCGAGGAACGCCCCGAACGCCGTCGCGACGCCGCGTCCCCCTCGGAAGCCGGCGAAGAGCGGCCAGGTGTGCCCGGCGATGGCTGCCGCGCCGCCGATCGCGGCCGCCCACGGCTCGTGGAGAAGCTGCTCGCCCACGAGTACCGGGAGTGCGCCCTTGAGGACATCCCCAACCAGCACGATCGCTGCGGCGCCCGGCCCGATGGCGCGGAGGGTGTTCGTGAACCCGGTCTTGCCGGACCCGTACTCGCGGACGTCGATGCCGCGTCGGATCCGCCCCACGATGAGGCCCGTCTGCACGGAGCCCAGCACGTAGCCCAGCAACCCGCAGAACGCGACCGTGGCCTGTGCTGTCATGGGCGGAACCTCGTCACGCGGAGGCCTGGTGCCTGTCCTCGGACCGTCGGCGAAATACTAGCTGAATGCCTGTTCCACCGAAATCAAAAGAATCGCGGAGGCGGTTCTCCAGGAAGCGTCGGTAGCTGAAGTGCACGAGCGCGGGGTCGTTCACAAACAGGACGAACGTCGGCGGCGCGGTCTTGGCCTGGGTGGCGTACATCAGCTTCAGGCGCTTGTTGCCGATCGTGGGAGGCCCGTGTTCCTGCATCGCGCGCTGGAGCACGCGATTCAGCTCGGCGGTCTGCACGCGGCGCTCTCGTACCTCCGCGATGTGCAGCACCATCTCGAGGACGTCGCGCACGCCATCGCCGGTCACCGCCGAGGTGAACAGGACGGGCGCCCATGGCGCGAAAGCGTAGTGCCGGTCGAGGAGCCGCCCGATGTGCAGACGATCTTCCTCAGGTGTGGCGAGGTCCCACTTGTTCACCACAAAGATGATTCCCTTGTGGCGGTCGTTCGCGTAGCCCGCGATGTGCGCGTCCTGCGCGGCGAGGACCTCCGAGCGGTCGATGACCACGACGACGACGTCGGCGCGGTCGATCGCGCGCTCGGCCCGCTGCACCGAGTGGCGCTCGACCCCCCGCTCGATCCGCCCACGACGCCGAATCCCCGCGGTATCGACGAGCAGCAGCTTCTGCCCCTCGAACTCGAACGGGGTATCGATGGCGTCTCGGGTGGTGCCTGCGACGTCCGAAACGACGACGCGCTGCTCGCCGAGCATCGCGTTCACGAGCGACGACTTCCCGACGTTCGGCCGGCCGACGACGGCGATCCGAACTCGCTCGACGGGGGGCGGACGGCGCTCGGCGTCCACCCGATCCACGATCTCGTCGAGGAGGTCGCCGACGCCCTGGCCGTGGTACCCGGACACCTCGATCGGTTCGCCGAGGCCGAGCGCGTAGAACTCGGGGATGCGGTCGCGGGCCCGGCTCACGTCTGACTTGTTGGCGATGAGCAACACCGGCTGCGAAGCGCGTCGCAGCAGCGTCGCGATCTCCTCGTCAGCGCCGGTGAGGCCATCGGCGGCGTCCACGACGAAGAGGATGAGCTGCGACTCGGCGATGGCGGTCTCGACGCCCTGGCGCACCAGTGGTGCGAACGGGTCCTCGTCGGGCTCCGCGATGCCGCCGGTGTCGACCAGCCGGATGTGGCGCCCGCGCCACTCGAGGTCGCCGTAGTTGCGGTCGCGTGTGGTGCCAGGCAGGTCCTCGACGAGGGCACGCTGACTCCGCGTCATCCGGTTGAAGAGCGCGGACTTGCCCACGTTGGGGCGGCCCACGATGGCTACGAGCGGAGGTCCGTCGGTCATGCTGCTCTCGAGGCACTGGTGGCGCGACTCGCGCCTGCCTGCTGGGTCGCGTGGCCGTGCGATGCAGCACGGCGTGCGGCGGGTCTGGGTGGCCGCGCAGCTCGATTACTGGGCGGCGGGGCTCGGGCTCACTGCCGGGATCGTAACCGACGCGGTGTCGGGCTGCACTACCACCACGCGCGTGTTCGGCGGGGGGTCAACGATCACCGGGAGCTGGTGGACTCCGGGCGCGATCGTGGTGACATCAACGCGCGCCTTGATGTCCCCGGGCTGGAGCGCGTTCAGCGTCGACAGGCTTCCGGCGAGCGTCACGAGCGTCGCGGCGGGGGCGAGGCGTGCCGAGGGCGGCCCGCCCTGCAGCGAGATCGGCACGGCGAATCGAGCGGTGCCCACGATCGGCTGGATCTCGACGGTCACGCTGACATCGAGGGACGCGGGCGTGGTCACGCCTCGAGGCGGGGTCACGCGCAGCGTCCGCGTCACGGTCTCGTTCGCGCCGGTGATATCCACAGCCGGGAGCACCCACGAATCGAGGCTCTGCAGCACCTCGATAGAGCCCTCCATGGTGGTCGCCGATGGCTGCGACACCACGCTCGCGACGCGGAACCCGGCCGCCGGTTCACCTGCGTACGTCGCCTGCAGCGGTACCTGCCGGCGCAGGGTGCTCTGCACGATCTTCACCTGCACCCGCACCGACTCGGGGTCGATGCGGACGTTGCGCACCTCGGCGCCTTCCTCGCCACGGGCGACCAGCGGCACGGTGTCCACGAGCTCCACGGTCAGGCCGCTCACGTTCACCTCGGCGCCGGCCTCGAGGACGCGCGCCACCAGCGAGGTGGGTCCGCTCACGGTGACCTGCGACTGCGACGGCGTGGTCCCGGTGACCTCGTAGCCCAGCGGCGGCGACCCTCGATACCCGGGCACGACCGGCACGCGCTTCGACGTTACCGGCTCCACGTTCACGAGGACGCTCGGTGGACTGATCCGCGTCACGTTCACCCCTGCGATGCCGCGCACGTCGACCTGCACGGGCAGCAGCTGCTCCCGAGGCTCGGCGCCACTCATGTCGATGTAAGCGCGCAGGTTCTCCGAGGTCAGGCGCTGCCAGCGGTTGTCCGCGGCCGACACGGTGAGCTGCACGCGCTGTAGCGAGTTGGTAATCGCCATCCCGGATTCGAGGTTGACGAGTTCCACGGGGATGCTCGCCGGGAACACCTCGATGCGGGTGGGGTTCTCGATATCCGTTACGGCGACCCAGATCGCGAACCCGAGCAGGACGGAGAGTGCAGCCAGTCCGGGCGTGGCGCGGGCAGCCAGCCATGCGCGGCGCTGGAGGTCCCAGGCGATGTCGATCGTCCCGGCAACGCCGGTGCGGGGTAGCGGACGGCGGTACATCGGGTCAGCGCCTCCGAGGCGTCGGCGTGGTGCAGGCCCCCCGGGCGATCGGGCGGCTGGCGAGGTGCGCGCTGCCGATCACGAGCTCCGCCGCTCGAGCTGCGCGATCTCGGCGGCGGCGACGGCGCGCTCGGTGGTCGTGTCCACCAGGTCGAGTTCGAACAGCCGCAGGAGCTGGCGGGTGAGTCGACCCTCGTCCAGGTCGAACACCATGCGTCCGTTGGAGCAGACCGAGGCCTCACCGCGCTCCTCGGAGACCACTACGACGACGGCGTCGGTGCTCTCGGTAATGCCGACGGCGGCCCGGTGGCGCATGCCGTACTCGGAAGGCAGGGGGGTGGCGGACAGCGGTAGGGTGCAGCCCGCAGCCACGATGCGGTTCCCGCGGATCACCACGGCGCCATCGTGCAGCGGCGAGTTCGGGACGAACAGGTTCACGAGCAGCTCGTACGACACCTCCGCGTCGAGCGGTACCCCGGTGTCAACGACCTCGCCGGTGCCGGTCTCGCGCTCCAGCACGATCAGCGCGCCGTGCTGCTGCCGTGCGAGGCGCATCGACGCGCGGACCACGATATCGAGGGTCGGTCGTCGCTCCGGGCGCTGCAGGAACGAACGGAATCCGGTGCGCCCGATCCGCTCGAGGCCGCGCCGGATCTCGGGCTGAAACACGACCGCCATCGAGAGCACGATGCCGGCCACGGAGTTCTGGAGGACCCAGCTCAGCACCCGCAGGTCGAGCATTCGGCTGAGGAGGAACGCGGCGGTGAAGATCACGGCCGCACCACGGAGCACGGTCATCGCGGTGGTGCCGCGGAGCAGCAGCAGCACCCAGTAGATCGAGATCGACAGCAGCAGAATGTCGACGATCGCCGAGAAGTCGAGCCGTGCGAGGACATCCTGCACGCCCTGTGGAATCCCGGGCATCGGCGCTTCTCCTCGCGGGGGTCGGCGTCAGGCGAGGCCTTCCGCCAGCAGCATCGAGAGTACTGCCTGCTGAGCGAAGACGCGGTTCTCGGCCTGGTCGAAGACCACGGAGCGCTCCGACTCCAGGGCTTCCGCGGTGATCTCCTCGCCACGATGGGCTGGCAGGTCGTGCATCACCAGCGCGCCCGGCGCTCGGGCCAGCAGCTCGGCGTTCACCTGGAACCCCGCGAAGTGCTCGCGCCGGTCGTCCGCCTCGTGCTCCTGGCCCATCGAGGTCCAGACGTCCGTGTACACCGCCGACGCCCCGGCGACGGCCTCGGTGGGCACGCTCGTGAGCGTGACGCTGCCGCCTCCGGGAAGGGCGCGCGCTCGCTCGATGTCACCGGCGGTGAGCTCGAATCCACCGGGGGAGGCGCACACGAAGTCGACACCAGACATCATGGAGGCGTACGCGAGCGACCTCGCCACGTTATTGCCGTCGCCGACGTACGCCAGCCGCACGCCCCGCAGGCTGCCGAGGTGCTCACGCAGCGTCAGCAGGTCGGCGAGGGCCTGGCACGGATGCTCGACGTCGGAGAGTGCGTTGATCACCGGGATGTCCGCCCACCGCGCGAGGTCGAGCACGGTCTGGTGTTCGAAGGTACGGGCCGCGATCCCGTGCACCATCCTCGAGAGGACGCGCGCCACGTCGGCGGTGGGCTCGCGGTCGCCCATCTGCACCTGGTGCGCCTCGAGATGGGTCGCGCGGCCGCCCAGGTTCGTCATCGCGATCTCGAACGAGACGCGAGTGCGCAGGGACGGCTTCTCGAAGATCAGCGCGAGCGTCCGCCCCTGGAGGACCGGCGCCGCGCCATCACGCTTCATCGCCAGCGCGGTGTCGAGGATCCGCTCGATGTCCTCCGGGGTCAGATCGAGGATCGAAGTGAGATCGGGCGACTGCACCACGGACTCCGCTGGGGCTGGGGCCGAGGGACACGATTCGGCCCTGCTGCGCAGTCCGACGAGCCCGGCGCTTGCTGGTTCGAACACTCCAAGTATACCGGCCGTGTCCCATTGAGCGGCTCCGCAACTCGCGGCGGACGCTGCCCGTGCCTATGATCGCGGGCCTGGGTCGCTGGCCAGCGACCGGAGAAGGAGCTCCCGATGGCGTTTCGACCAGGCGCCCAGCTCGACCCCGAACAGGTTCGTGATGTCCGCGGCCGCCGCGCCAGCACGGGGCTCGCCGTGGGTGGCGGTGGCATCGGGATTGTCCTCGTCGCGGTCGTGATCCTGCTCATGGGGGGCGATCCGAGCGCCCTGCTCGGGGGCGTCGAGGCGCCACCGGCCGCCCAGTCGGGCGTCGATGCCGGCTCCCAGGTCGACTCCTGCCGCACCGGCGCCGACGCCAACGCGCGCGCCGACTGCCGCATCGTCGGGTACGTGAACAGCATCCAGGCCTACTGGGAAGAGGCGTTCCGGGCGAGTGGCTCCCGCTACCAGCGGGCTGAGACCGTGCTCTTCTCCGGCTCGACGCAGAGCCACTGCGGCACGGCCAGCGGCGCGACCGGCCCGTTCTACTGCCCGCCGGACCAGTCGGTCTATCTCGACCTGTCCTTCTTCGATGAGTTGAAGGGACGCTTCGGTGCCCGCGGAGGCGACTTCGCCGAGGCCTACGTCGTGGCCCACGAGTACGGCCATCACGTCGAGAACCTGACGGGGGTCCTGAACAACCGCGGGCGCGACTCCGGCGCGAGTTCCAGCGCTGTCCGCGTCGAGTTGATGGCGGACTGCCTGGCCGGGGTCTGGGCGCATCACGCCGAGAGCACCGGCTTCCTCGAGAAGCTCACCCGGCAGGACATCGCGGAGGCGCTCGACGCCGCCGCGGCCGTCGGCGATGACCGGATCCAGCAGGCCACGCAGGGTCGCGTGAACCCGGAGAGCTGGACTCACGGCTCGGCCGAGCAGCGCCAGCGCTGGTTCCTCGCCGGCTGGGAGCGCGGCTCGTTCGAAGCGTGCGACACGTTCGCCGCGGCCAACCCGTAGCCCCCCGGGCGTCGGCACATCTGACTACCGCCTGACGGGACATTGACGACGCCCTAGCATGCAGCCTCCTGGCATGGAGGCCTGCCGATGCGTGCGCGCGCACGGGGACCGTCGCTCCCACCGCTGCCACTCGTTGCTGCGGGATACATCGCGGGCACGTTGCTCGCGGCGGTCGCCGCACGCGCTGGCGTGTCGATCGCGACCGTTTCGCGGGTGA
>CADEHD010000063.1 GCA_902827055.1 uncultured Chloroflexota bacterium
CCATCGGCTATCCGGTCGTGATGAAGATCGTCTCTGGCGACATCGCACACAAGTCCGATGTCGGCGGGGTCATGCTCGGCCTCAAGACCGCGAAGGCGGTCAAAGAGGGCTTCGAGGCGATGATGGAGCGCGTCAAGGCCAACGCCCCCGGCGCCCGCATCGACGGAGTCGCCGTCCAGCAGATGGCGGAGCCCGGCACGGAAGTCATCGTCGGCTTGACCACCGACCCGCAGTTCGGCCACGTGATGATGTTTGGCCTCGGCGGCATCTTCGTGGAGGTGCTGAAGGACGTCGCGTTCCGCATCGTCCCGCTCGAGGCACGCGACGCCTCGCAGATCGTGCGCGAGATCAAGGCGTTCCCCGTCCTGGAGGGCGTGCGCGGGCAGGCGGGCGCGGACCTCGCAGCCCTCGAGAAGCTGCTGCTCCAGGTCTCCGAGTTCGCGGTCGCACACCCCGAGGTGCGGGAGCTCGACCTCAACCCGGTCCTCGCGCGGCCGGACGGCGTCATCGCCGTCGACGCCCGCGTCGTCCTCGCCGAGGCGTAGCACTCGATGTCACCAGTCGACCTCCAGCGGTTCCATCGCACGCTCAACCCGCGGACCGTCGTGGTGGTCGGGGACAAGGGCCCCAACTACCAGTGGCTCACGAACCAGCAGGAGTTCTCCGGGCAGGTGTACTCGGTCCAGGTGGACCCGCGAGACATCGAGGAGATCGAGAAGCGCGGCTTCACCAACTTCACGTCGCTGGAGGCCGTTCCGGGCGACATCGACCTCGTGATCTGCGCCGTCCCCAGGCCGATCGCGCCACGCATCGTCGCTGACTCAATCCAGCGCAAGGTCGCCGGCATCAGCATGTTCACCTCCGGGTTCGCGGAGACTGGTGAGCCCCAGGCCATCGAGCTGCAGAACAAGATCGTGGAGCTCGCCAACGGCGACCACATGCCGATCGTGGGCCCGAACTGCATGGGCATCTACAACCGGCGGCTGGGCCTGAAGTTCACCACGGACGCCGACAAGGGCGAGGGCGGACGAGTCTCCGTGATCTCGCAGAGCGGCACACACGCCATCGGGATGACCCTCGGGCTGCAGCGCGTCGGCGTGCGGATGACGAGGTCAGTCTCGATCGGCAACGCCGTCATCGTGAACGAGTCGGACTACCTCGACTACCTGCGCGAGGATCCCGACACGCACGTGATCGCGATGTACCTCGAGGGCGTGAAGGACGGCCGGCGCTTCTACGAGACGCTGAAGAAGACCACGGCGGTCAAGCCCGTCATCATCTGGCGCGGCGGACGCTCGAGTGCGGGCGCGCGCGCCGTGCTCTCGCACACCGGCTCGCTCGCCTCGTCGGTCGCGGTGTGGGACGCGATGGTGAAGCAGGCCGGCGCCATCGGCACGACCTCCATCGACGAGACCCTCGACATCGTGATGGCGATGGAGCACACTCAGCGGCCCACGGGACGCGGCCCCGCACTGATCGCGATGACCGGGGGGCAGTCGGTGGCCATCGCCGACCAGTTCCAGAACGCGGGCTTCGACGTCCCCGCACTCTCCGAGCACTCGTACGCCCAGCTCGCCGAGTTCTTCATGACGATCGGCGGGTCGTACCGCAATCCATTCGATGCCGCCTCCACCATCGGGCGCGAGACGGACAACCTGCGCCGCATCCTCGAGATCCTCGCCGAGGACCCCGCCATCGACGGCGGTGTCGCCATCGAGATGGGCGTGGGGCGAGGCCCCGGCGGCACCGGTGACCCGATGGAGCGCCTCAACAACCAGCTCGACCTCCTCGAGGCTTACCGGCAGCAGACCGGCGAGCCCATTGTGCTCATGATGATGGAAGGCAGCGCCGGGGCATCGAACGCCGAGGCCGTGGTGCGCGCTCGCATCCACGCCGGGTCGCGCGGCTTCGCCGTCTACCCCAACTTCGAGCGCGCCGCGATCGCCCTCGGGCGGGTGGTGGAGTACTGGCAGGGGCGAGCCGCGAACTGAGCGCCGCCCGCGGCTCGACACGTCGGGCTCGATTCGAAGCGATCGGGTAGCAACGCCGGGCGCCTCGTTCCAACCTCGTCCGAGGAGCAGGCGGCGCGCACGCGCCGACCTCCGGCCATCCTCGAGACCCTGGCCTCGGCCGGCGAGGGGTTCGGACGCCAAACGACCCACACGGTCGAGCCGGAGGCGCCGCCCGCGCTCGCTCCGGCGCCCCGCAACCCGACCGGAACCCCTCGATCGTGATGCGCGACTGGCGTCGCGTCAGACTCGGCGAGCCCGGCCCCTGCAGAATTCTGACAAAGAACGCCTTGTCCCGCCCTCGGGGTGTGGTTATGGTTTGGCTCTGCATGACGTAATCACTGCCATGCGGCAACGGGGGGCACGCTCAAAGCAAGCCGGGCGCACGGGGACGACGAGTCGTTTCCTGTCAGTTCGACGGTCGATCCGGGGGGATCACCCGCGACCGCTGACACGATTCGTACATGTGCGCTGGCACCGACGTGAATAAGACGTCGGAAAGCTTCGAAGAACCGTTGATAACTGGTAGTGATCGTAGGGCGTGGGACCCCGCATCATAACCGCGGGTCGTACGGGGGGCGCGAGTATGAACGCTGACACCATTCTGGTAGTTGACGACGAGCCTCGATACCGCACGCTCCTCGATCTGAATCTCAAGCGGCACGGCTATCGAGCCGTGATGGCCCACGACGGCCTGACCGGCCTCAACCTGCTCGAGCGCTACCAGCCGCGGTTGGTCCTGATGGACCTGAACCTCCCCGACATGGACGGCTTCGATGTCTGTCGGCGCATCCGCGAGATGTCGCCCGTGCCCGTGATCATCCTCACGGCGCGGGGCCAGGAGACCGACAAGCTGAAGGGGTTTGCGAGCGGCGCCGACGACTACGTCACGAAGCCCTTCAGCGCCGATGAGCTCCTAGCGCGCATGGAAGCCGTGATGCGTCGCGGCAACGGCAAGTCGCAGCAGGAGTCCGTCACCGACGTCCTCGAAGTCGGGGATGTGCGCCTCGAGCCCGTCGTGCGCCGCACGACCATCGGCGGCCGCGAGGTAGAGCTCACCCGCACCGAGTTCCAGCTGCTCTATAGCCTCGCGGCGAACGCTGGCCGCGTCATGGTGCAGGAGGAGCTCCTGCGCCGCGTGTGGGGCCCCGGCTACGAGAGCGACTCGGCGCTGCTCCACACCACGATCGCCCGCCTGCGTCGGAAGCTGGAGGCCGATCCGGCCGCACCGCGATACATCCAGACTCGACGGGGCATCGGCTACGTCCTCGTGACCGGCGAAGAGTAGGCGCTCACTACGAACGTTCGCGCCTACCTACCTGGGGGTTGAGCGCCCATAGAGAATCGGCGAGGCGCGGCCCCACAGCCGCCTGAACCCCTCCCAGCGCTCGGGAGCAACCGGTAACCTGCCCGTAACAAGACACTGCGTCCTGGGGGGACGGCGAGTAGTGCCGGCTCGTGTGTTTGTCATTGACCGCGACGAGTCGTCCCGGCTCGAGGCGCGCGCAGCGATCGCTGCGGCGGGCCTGGAGCTGGCCGGCGAGTCCGCCTCGAGCGGGAGCGTTGCCGCGCTCGCCGCGTATAGCGTCGCGCCGGACGCCCTCCTCGTGGGTATGGATTCGACCCCTGCCGCGCTGCAGAGCCTCACGTCGGCCGCCGCCCACCTGCCGGGCACGCCCGTGGTGGTCTACTCCCGCGTCGTGGATCTCGATGCGGAGTCGCTGGCGCGGAAGTCGGGCGCCGATGCCTACATGACGCTGCCACTCGAAGCACCGTCGCTTCGCACCACAATCGACGCCGCCGTCGACACGCGAGCCGCCGCTCCAGCGCCCGCGCTTTCCGAGGAGGCGACGGAGTCGACGACAGGCGACGTGATCGCCGTGTACGCCTCCAAGGGCGGATCCGGGAACACCACCCTGGCGCTCAACCTCGCCATCGGAATCAAACTGGCGTCGCACCAGTCGGTTGCGCTCCTGGCGGCCCCCGGTCACCAGGGCGACCTCCCGCTGATGATGGAGCTCGACGCCCGCACCAGCCTCGGAACACTGGTCGATGCGCTGGGCGGAGATCCCGCAACCGATGTACGCGGCTTCATGACACGACACGGCAGCGGCGTCGAGGTCCTGCCGGCGTCACCAGGCGGCCTCGAGGGCGTCACGGTGGCGCCGCACTCGTTCGAGCTCGCCATCGATGCCGTGCGTCGCGCGTACGACTACGTCATCGTCGACCTCGGCGTGATGCTCGATGCCACCACGCTTGCCGCGCTCCGACGCGCCTCCACGGTCCTGCACGTCGTGACTCCCGGCATGGTGTCGTTGAGTCGCGCAGCGCAGGCGGAGCGCCTGATGGCGACACACGGCGTGGACCCGACCACCACGCGCATCGTCGTGAACTACATCGCGCCTGACCGGGTGCCCGCCGAGGTCATCGAGGACGCGCTCGGCATGCCTGTGTTCTGGACGATCCCCCACGATGCGAATCTGCATCGCAATGCCGAGATGGGGCGCGCCATCGACCAGTCGCCCCGCAAGGGCGGCGCCGCGGGAGCCATCACGCGCCTCGCGCGCCAGCTCGCGGGGGTGCCCGTCGAGAACCGGCGGCTGCTCGCGACCTTGAACATGCTCGCGACGCTCGGCCACCTCGGCTAGCGGACAGCCCGGGCTCCACCCGCGCTCAGCCGGTCCCGGCGAGCACCCCCGGCGCGTAGGCCGTACCCACCAGCCCGCGTTCGATCAGCGCCTCGTACTCGGCGCGCGTGTACCCGAGCAGGCCGAGGTACATGTCCTCGTTGTGCTCGCCGAGGCGTACCGGGCCCGAACGCGCGTCGTCCGCGGTGTAGCGCATCTTGAACTGGTACCCGGGGTAGCGATGGGTGCCGCCGCCGGGCGTCGGCAACTCCCGGAACCAGGCCCGTGCCTCGAGCTGGGGGTCCGCCAGCGCCTCGAGCTCGTCGTGCAGCGGCGCTGCGATGACGCCTCGCGCCTGGAGGGCGTGGAACAGCCGGTGGTTGTCCCACGACTCGGTGGCAGCGCCGAGCGCGGCATCGAGGTCCGTGCGGTGATCGAGGCGCGCGGCCATCGACGCGAACCGCGCGTCCGACACCAGCGCAGGCACCTGGAGCACCTCGCAGAGCGCGCGAAACGCCTCGTCCCCGTCCACATCGAGGGCGATCCACTGGTCGTCGCCGCTCGTTGGGTACACGCCGTGGGGCGCGTGGTGCGGGTGGAGGTTGGCGCGAGGCGAGGCCACCCGGCCGTTCATCGAGTGGTCGAGCACGAACTCCCCGAGCGCTGGAATGAACGACTCCGCCAGCGGCATCTCGATCTGCTGGCCTTCCCCGGTGCGCTCACGGTGGCGCAGCCCCATGAGGACGGCCGCCGCACCGAGCACGCCAGCGAACCCGTCCGAGGTCAGCGCTGCCCCCGTGTACTCCGGGCCGAGGTCCTCGTATCCCCGCAGGTAGTGGTGTCCGATCATCCCTTCCGCCTGGTGGCCGAAGGCGCGGTAGTTCTTGTACGGACCGCTCAGCCCGAACGCCGGCATCCGCAGCATCACCAGCCGAGGGTTGACTCGCCGCAGCTCGTCCCAGGTGATGTGGGCTTTCTCGATGGTCTCCGGGACGTTGTTCTCGACGAACACGTCGCACTGCGCGACGAGGCGTAGGAACGCCTCGCGACCCTCCGGAGTCGTCACGTCGCAGGTCATCGACTTCTTGTTGCGAGCGTGGGAGTTGAAGGCGGGATAGCGGTTCCAGGGCTCGGCGCCCGGGTCGAAGTCGGGGTACGCGCCGACCAACCGTCCGGAGTCGCCCAGTGCGCGGGCCTGTTCCTGCGGGTAGATCTGCTCCGCCCCGCGCGTCGAGGGCTGGATCTTCGTGATCGGCTCGACGCGGATCACCTCGGCGCCCCATTCCGCCAGCAGCTGCGTGACGTGGGGACCCGCCCAGACCACCGTCATGTCGGCCACGCGCAACCCCTCGAGTGGGAGGCGATGCGCGTCCGCGCTCGCATCGCCGGCAAGCGCGAGTGGCGTCACGCTCGCATCCGAGGGCAGGGCCTCCGCCTCCACTCGCGGCCACCATGGCTGGCCGCCGCGCACGAGGCCGCCGTGCTCATCGAGGAGCGGCGCGCGCGCCGGCTCGAGGCGTGGCGAGCGCTCGAAGATGAGCTGGCGCCCCGGGTACTCGAGGGGCCCGGTGTGCGGGTGGTCGATCTGGTCCCAGGCCCCGCGATCGCGGTAGTGCGGGTCCGCGACCAGGTCCGCGATGGTGAGGATCGCGCCGCTCGGCATGCGGTGCGCCTGCGCAGCCGCGAGGGCCTCGAGCTTGCCGCGTGTGGCGAGGAAGGCCTGGTACGAGCGCTCGATCTCCTCCCCGAGGGGCGTCGGGCCCGGCCCCATCGGCTTGCGGATATCGGGGTGCGCCAGCAAGTCCTCGCGACCAATCATGCGCAGGAGGTTGGGCAGGCGTGCCGCGTTGCCAGAGATGTTGATGTGACCATCGGCGCAAGCGCGCACGCCCGAGCCCACGAAGACGTCGGTGCCGCCTCGGCGGGCGACCTTCCCCGTGTACGCCGTCGCGGTGAGGTTGATCGTGCGGCGGTCGCGGTTGCCGGCCTGGCACTCGTACAGCGCCACGTCGAGGTGATCGCCCGGGCCCCCATGTTCCACGCGCCACAGCGCCTGCAGCACCGCGAACAGCGCGACCGCGCCGCCGTGGTACTGCGCGATGTTGCCCGCGAGCTTGAGCGGTTCGCGGCTCTCGTGGCCGTTGAGGTGCATCGGACCGCCCATCGCCTGGAGCGTGATCTCCGAGGCGCGGTAGTCGCGATACGGGCCTGTCTGGCCAAACGGGGTGATGGAGCAGAGCACCAGGCCCGGATGCCCGCTCGACAGGGTGGACCAGTCGAGGCCCAGCCGCGCGGCCTCGCCGGGGTAGTAGTCCTCGAGCACCACGTCGGCGCCGGCGGCCCACTCGTGGACCGCTTGCCGGCCAGCCGGGGTCGCGAGGTCGGCGGTGACCGACCGCTTGTGGGTGTTCAGGTGCAGGAAGAGCCCGGACGCCTCGGGGTCAGCGACGTCACGAGGGAACGGCCCGAAGCGCCGCGCCGGATCGCCCTCGGGAGGCTCCACCTTGAGGACATCCGCGCCGTAGTCTGCGAGCAGCTTGCCCGCGAACGGGCCGGCCACGCCGCGAGTCAGTTCGAGGACGCGCAACCCCTCGAGTGGACCCATTGGTGCCTCCCGCTCCGCTGGTCGCGCCCACGGCCACCGGGCGCAAAGTACGCCTCAAGGCCCCATGATGCGCCCGGATGTCAAGCGTGTTCGACTGCGGGGTCGGCCCCCGAAGGCCGCACGGGAGGCTACGAACCGCGTCAGAGGCCGCAGGCAGCCCGGAACACCGGCCGCGTCTCAGGCGCCTCGCGGCTCGATCACGCGGACCGGGGCGCCAGCAAGGAACCCCAGTATGTCCTCGACGACATCGCCGTAGAACAGGGCGTAGTTCTCGCGCGTGACGTAACCGAGATGCGGCGTGAGTACCAGGTTCGGCGCGCTGAGCAGAGGGTGGGCCGCGGGCAGCGGCTCCTCGTCGAAAACGTCGAGGGCGGCGCCAGCGATCGTGCCCGCGTGCAACGCTGCGACCAGCGCCTGCTCGTCGACGATCGGCCCTCGCGAGGTGTTGACCAGCACCGCCGACGAGCGCATCCCGGCGAGATCGGCCGCGCCGATCAGCCCGCGCGTCCGACCGGAGAGCACGAGGTGCACCGTTACCACATCGGACTGCTCGAGCAGGGCGGCCTTGCTCGGGGCAAGCGCCACGCCCGCCGCGTCCGCGCGCTCGGCCGTCAGATTCTGACTCCAGGCGACGACCTGCATCCCGAACGCCCGCCCGACGGCCGCCACGTGCGACCCGAGGCGGCCCAGCCCAACGACACCGAGCGTCTTGCCCTGGATGCCGGCGCCCAGCGACGTCTGCCAGCGCCCTGCGCGCACCGCCGCGTCCTCCGCGGGGATGTGCCGAAGCAGCGCCAGGATCAGCCCCCACGTCAACTCGGCCGTGGGCGGACCAAGCGAGCGCGTGCCGCAGACCGTGACACCGCGGGCGCGGGCCGCCTCGAGGTCGACCGACGCGTTGCCCATGCCCGTCGTCACGAGCAGGCGCAGCGCCGGCAACCGCTCGAGGAGCGCGCGGCGTATCGGCGTGCGCTCGCGCATCAGCACCACTACCTCGGCATCGCCGAGAGCTACCGCGAGCTCGTCATCGCTCGACAGGTGCGTGTGCAACGCTACGACCTCGGCACGTGCCTGGACGGCGCTCCAGTCCGCCGAGGTGAGCGCAACGGACTGGTAGTCATCGAGGATCACGACCCTGGTCATCGCGGTGCCGCACCTTCGTCAGCGCTCCGCCCCAGACACGCGGCGCCGTGGTTCGACGCCGCCCGGAGCACGCGCAGTCTAGGTGCTGGCACTCCGGCGCGACTCGCTACTTCTCGTACTTCACCTCGGCGCCCCCGAACAGCACCGTGGCGTCGACGGTGAGGAGCGGGCTTGCCGGGTCGGCGGGCGCGTTCGCCTTGTTGTCGAAGCCGCCGAAGATTGGGAGACCGGAGGCCTGCACGCGCCAGCCCCTCGGCACCAGGATCTCGGCACCGCCGAACGCCGCGAGCACGGAGATCGACGCGCCCTCGGGGGCAAGCTGGGCCTGGCGGAGGTCGAGCGTGACGCCCCCGAAGACCCCCGTCAGCGAGGCGCCCCGGAAGCTCGAGGACGTGCTCACCACCTCGTTGCCGCTGAAGAACGCGGACGCGCTCACCACCTCGTCGGGCCGCCCTGGCGGCAGCGCGGACGCGCGGCGGAAGACCAGCGCCAGTCCGAAGGCGATGAGCAGGGCCGGCCACACGAAGTTCCAGATGCTGCCCGGAACGACATCGAGCTCCCCGAGCAGGAGCAGCACGCCGACGCCGATCACGATCAGCGGGCCAGGCGAGAGCCGACGCATCTCGAGCAGCTGACCGAGGCCGATCGCCACGATGAAGAGCGGCCACCAGTCCCCGATGATGTCGCGCGCCTCGATGGCGCCCGGATGAGCGAGGAGCAGCAGCCCCCCGAGCAGGACGAGGAGGGTCACGAACAGAGTTGGAGTCGAGAGCATCAACGGGCCCCGACCCGGAGAGGGG
>CADEHD010000064.1 GCA_902827055.1 uncultured Chloroflexota bacterium
CGCGGTCTGGGCGCCGAACCACCGCCTGACGGAGCCATGGCGCTTCCACGTCCTGGCGGGCTCTGGCCGCGACGCGATGGCCGATGCGGTCGCTGCCTGGCTCCAGGCGGAAGGCCAACCCGAGGGCGCGCAGCGCTCGGTACGCTCCAAGCTCCTGCGGGCGCCGGTGATCCTCATCGTGACGCAGATCGGGAGTCCCGAGGACCCGGTGCGTGACCTCGAGGACTACGCGTCCTGCTCGATGGCCGTGCACAACATCCTGCTCGCCGCGCACGCCGAGGGGCTGATCGCCCATCTGAGCACGGACGCACTGGCGCGGTACGAGGGGGCGAAGCAGTACCTCGGGCTGGCCGCGCACGCCCGGATCGTGGCGTATCTGAACCTCGGGTACGCGCGACCCGAGGACCCAACGAAGCCTGGTCAGCGCGCGGACCCTGTGGTCCGCTGGGACTGGCGCTGAAGCCGATCGCGAGGAGCACCCGCATGACGACCACTACACCGAACGAGCGCAATCGCGCAGTCATCGATGAGTTCCGCGCCCACGGCGGGCGGGTAGGCGGCAGCTGGGAGGGGCGACCGCTCCTGCTGCTGACCACGACTGGGGCGAAGACGGGCCGCCAGCACACGACCCCGCTCATGCATCACCGCGAGGACGGGCGGCTCTTCGTGTTTGCTTCGAAGGGTGGCGCGCCTGCGAGCCCTGAGTGGTACCTCAACCTCGTCGCCAATCCGGACGTGACGGTGGAGATCGACGCCGAGCGCTACGAGGCACGCGCGCAGGCGCTCGAGGGTGCCGAGCGCGATCGGATCTACGCGACGCAGTCCGCGAACTTCCCCCAGTTCGGCGAGTACCAGGAGCGCACGGCCCGACTGATCCCCGTGGTGGAGCTCATCCGCGCGGGCTGAGCCATCGCATAGGTCGAGGGACGCGGCGCGGCGCCGATAACGGTGTGCGGAGATTGCGCGCGTTCGCGTCGCAGTCGACACTGGCGCCATGGTTGACATCGGGATCATCGGAATCGCGCGCAGCGGGAAGACGTCGCTCTTCAACGCGATGACGCGAGGTACCGCGGCGGTGGGGGCATTCTCGGGCAGGAACGAGCCGAACGTGGGCGTCGTGCGGGTCCCCGACGCCCGGGTCGACGCGCTTGCTCGCCTCTACCAGCCGAAGAAGACCACCTACGCCGAGGTCCGGTTCGTCGACTACCCCGTCTCGGGGTTCGGGTCCGAGGGACCGGCCGCCAAGTATGTGGCGGAGCTCGCCGGGATGGACGCGCTGGTCCACGTGGTCCGCGCGTTCGCGGATGACGCCGTGCCTCATCCGCAGCAGACCGTGGATCCGCATCGGGACGCCGAGGCGCTCGACCTCGAGCTGACGTTCGCGGATCTGGCCCTGATCGAACGACGCCTGACGCGCATCGAGGCGGAGCTGCGGTCTGTGAAGGCGGCCGAGCGTGGCCCCCTCGAGCGTGACCGCGCGCTGATGGAGCGCCTGAAGACGACCCTCGAAGGCGGTGCGGCGATCCGGTCGCTGAGCTTCACCGACGAAGAGGCGAAGTCGCTGTCGGCCTACCAGTTCGTCACACGGCGCCCCGTCCTGCTGGTCGTCAACATCGGCGAGTCTCAGCTCGCGGAGGCCGACGAGGTCGAGCGGGAGTTCTCCGAGCGGTACGCCGGGCCGGGAGTCGCGGTCGTCGCGCTCTGCGCCAAGGTGGAGGCCGAGCTCGCCACGATGGAGCCCGACGAGGCGCTGGAGTTCCGTCGCGACCTCGGTCTGTCCGAGGCGTCACCCCTCGACCGCGCGATCCAGGCCGCGTACGCGTTGCTCGACCTGCAGTCGTTCCTCACGGCAGGTGACGACGAATGCCGCGCCTGGACGGTCCGCCGCGGGGCGTCCGCGCCCGAGGCCGCCGGACGGATCCACTCGGACCTCGAGAAGGGGTTCATTCGCGCCGAGGTGGCCCGCTGGGACGAGCTCGTCGAAGCGCGCTCGCTCGCCGAGCTGAAGAAGCGCGGCCGGCTGCGCGTCGAGGGCAAGACGTACCTCGTCCAGGACGGCGACGTCCTCAACATCCTCTTCAACCTCTGAGCCTGGGGACGAGCGGCACGCTCGTGCCTGGGTGGTGGCCCGAGTGGGTTCTGCCGACCGTCGCTGGGATCCTGGGGATCCTCGTCGCCGTGTCGCTCGCTGGCCTCGTGGCGTATCGAGACCCGGCGGTGCGCGTCGCCTTCGGTCGGCTGCGGCGCCTGCCGAACCGCCGCAAATTCGAGGTCCTGCGGGCGCTGGCCGTCGATCGGCGGCTCCCGACATCGGTGCGCGCGATCCCCTGGTTACTGGGGCTCTACCTCCTGCTGCCGTTTGACCTGGTGCCTGACTTCATCCGTTGGTCGGGCAGCTCGACGACGTGGCTGTCGTGGCGCTGGCACTCTGGGCGATGCTGCGCCTCGTGCCTGTCGGGCTCTTCGAGGAGCACCTCGCGCGCATCGAGGCGGCCACGGACGCCTCCGAAGGCGACACCGACTAAAAGGGGGTACGGGGCACGCCTATGATCGGCACCAGACCGATCGGAGGCGACCTTGCTCCCGCTGCTTGGCGCCGTCGTCGCGATCCTGGTGGGGCTGCTTGTTGTCGGCCTGGCCGTCGAGCGCTCGCCGCGCGTGTTCGCTGCCCTGGCCCGCATGAACCGACTGACGCCTCCGCAACGAGGGCGCCTCGGTGTCTGGATCGCCCGCGACCGGCGAGTGCCCGCGCTGGTGCGTCCGCTGCCGCTCACGGCCTTCGTGTACTGGATCGCGCCCATCGACCTCATCCCGGACTTCATTCCCGGCGTCGGGTACATCGACGACCGCATCGCGATGGCGCTCGCAACGTGGTTGATGCTGGCGACAGCGCCCGCGGTATTCGAGGAGCACCTCGCGCGGATCGAGTTCTTGCACGAGGCCGAGGCGGACCAGGCGCTCGACGCGGCGCCCGGCGATTCCGCGGGCTGAACCGGTTCCGCCGAGCAGGCGGCTATCATCTCGACCCATGAGCGACCACGAACAGGCAGCGCTGATTGTCGACGCGATCCAGGAGGCCCTCGCCGGCGGGGCGCCGGTTGCAGTCGCCACGGTCACGAGTGCCGGTGGCTCGGGCGGTGCCGGCCTCGCGGGTCTCGTCGTGGGGGCCAAGCTGCTGGTGCGCGCGGAGGGCGCGGCCATCGGTGGCCTCGCGCCGGACCTCGACGCTGCCGTCCTCGCGCAGGCCCGCGAGCAGCTCGCCACCCTTCCTCGAATTGCCGTGCAGACGCTCTGGATTGCTGCCGATGGCGCGCTGACGACGCGGCGGTCGCAGGCGCCGGATGACGCCGCCACGCTCATGGTCGAGCTCTACGAAGCGCCCGCGCGGCTGCTGGTGGTCGGTGGTGGTCACGTGGGCCTCGCGGTGGCCACCCTCGGCGAGCTGTGCGGGATGGAGGTCGCGGTCTTCGACGACCGCGAGGAGTTCGCCAATCGCGAGCGCTTCCCGATGGCCGAGCACATTCACGTGGGGGACACGGCCGCAGCGCTCGACGCGATAGCCATCGGCCCGAGCGACTACTTCGTGCTGGTGTCGCGGGGGCACCAGCTCGATGAGCTCGCGCTGCGTCACTCGGTGGGGCGGGGTGCCGCGTACGTGGGGATGATCGGCAGCCGTCGCCGCACACTGACGGTGCTGGAGCACCTGCGCGAGAGCGGTGTGTCCGCCGAAGCGCTCGCCGCCGTCCGTACCCCGATCGGGCTCGATATCGGCGCGGAGACGCCCGAGGAGATCGCGGTCTCCATCCTCGCGGAGATCATCATGGTCCGGCGCGGGGGAACGGGGGCGCTCATGAGCGCTCGTCGGCGCGCCGCCGAGCCCTCTTAACGCGAAGGTAACCCCCGCGAGACGCTCGGGGCGTTGGGGCTTTCCACGGCCTGCTACGCTACGGGCGCGGTGACCAGTCCCGACGGGGTCGGTCTGGTCGTAGAGCCGCCCAAATTGCCAGTTCCCTCTGGGGCGTAGGGGCCGACTTGTCGGCCCCTACGCTTTTCTGGGCGATCTGATTCGGATCGGCGTCCGTGATTTCGCGACGGGGCTTGGGCGAGGGACCGGGGGCCGCCGGGCGACCCCCAGCCGTTCCCTCTGCGTCAGTAGCAACGCGCGACGATTCCGCTCGGATCTGCCGAGGGGCGGGCGTCCGGGCTGTATACTCGGCTCCAATACGGACTTGATACGCACGCCGGAGGATCACCACGTGTCCCGCGAGCTGTTCGCCGAACTCCGTGACGCCCAGCGCCGAGGTGAACCGCGCGTCCTCGCCACGGTGGCGGAGACCCTCGGTTCGACCCCTCGCAAGGCGGGCGCGCGCCTGCTGCTGCGCCCGGACGGCTCGTTCACAGGCACGATCGGCGGAGGCTGCGGCGAGGCTGAGGTCTGGCAGGACGCCATGGAGACGATGCGCGATGGCCAGCCTCGCATGGTCACGGTGGACCTCACCGAGCCGACCGACGGCGACGACAAGATCTGCGGTGGAATCATGCGCGTGTTCGTCGAGCGGGTCTCGGGCTAGCCGCGCCGGTGCCGTCCTCTGACGCCGCGTGGCCGCGTTTCGAGTCGGTCGATGGGGTCGCGCAGGCGTTGCGCGCCGTCGACTACCTGGCTGACCGCGAACTGGCGACGACTGTGTTCCTGGCGCAGGAGCTTGAGAAGCCGCTGCTCCTCGAGGGCGAGGCAGGCGTCGGCAAGACTGAGCTCGCGAAGGCGCTTGCTGCCGCGCGCGGCTCGAGGCTGATCCGCCTGCAGTGCTACGAGGGGCTTGACGCCTCCCAGGCGTTGTACGAGTGGAACTACCAGCGGCAGCTCCTCCACATCCGGCTCGCCGAGCTGGACCACGCCAACGGTGCTCCGGGGCGGGCGGCCGCGCTCGAGCGCGAGCTCTTCTCGGAGGAGTACCTGATCCACCGCCCGCTCCTCGATGCGATTCGCGCCGACGATCCGGTGCCGCCGGTCCTCCTGATCGACGAGGTCGATCGCGCCGACGAGGAGTTCGAGGCGTTCCTCCTGGAGATCCTGTCGGACTTCCAGGTCACGGTCCCGGAGCTGGGCACGCTCCATGCACGGCAGCGCCCCCTCGTGATCCTGACCAGCAATCGAACCCGCGAACTGCACGACGCCCTCAAGCGGCGCTGCCTGTACCTCTGGCTCTCCTACCCGAGCTTCGATCGGGAGTACGAGATCCTGCGGACGCGCGTGCCCGGCATCGAGGAGCACCTGGCGACTCAGGTGTGCGGCTTCATGCAGATCCTGCGCGACCGCGACTTCTATAAGCGTCCAGGCGTGGCTGAGACGATTGACTGGGGGATGGCTCTCGTGGCGCTGCACCGCGACGTGCTGGACGAGTCGACGGTGGCTGACACCCTGGGGTGCATCTTCAAGTACCACGATGACGTCGATCGGTTCCGTGACGAGAACCTGGTGGCCGTCCTCGACCAGGTGAGCGAGCGTGCGCTCTAGCCTCAGCCTGCCGGGGGCGTTGAACTCAGCGGCTGCCGATGAGCGCGCGGTGGCCGACCTCCTTGCACTTGCGCCGGCAGAGCGGCGTGGGTCCCTGGCCGCGAACCTGCTCGCGTTCTGTGGCCTGCTGCGCGCCAGCGGGATCGAGGTGGCGCTCGGCCGCTCGCTCGAGGCGGCGCGTGCGCTCGAGTACATCGACCTCGGATCGCGCGAGGAGGTGCGTGCGGCGCTGGCCGCGACGCTGCTCGCCGATGCCGGCCAACGGCCCCTGTTCGACGCGCTGTTCGGCGTGTTCTGGTCGCTCGTGATGCCCCCGCCAGCGACGCTCCCTCCGGCGGCGGCGGCCGGGGGAACGCGCCGCGTCGAGGGCCCGCAGGTACGCCAGGAGCGTCGCGCCCTGTCCGGCGATGTGTACGGGGGTGATTCGGCCCCGCAGCCGCAGGGCCGTCCGGAGTCGTACAGCGATGCGGACGTACTCACCACGCGCGACTTCTCGACGCTCCACGGGACCGAGCTGCAGCAAGTGCGCCACCTTGTGCGGATGGTCGCCCATCAGCTCAGCACGGCCGTTTCGAGACGGAACCGCGCCCACCGGCTCGGCGACGTGCTCGACCTGCGGCGCTCGCTCCGCACCGCCGCCCGCGCCGGGGGCGAGTTGCGCGAGCTCGCGCGTCTCAAGCGACGGGAACGCCGCACCGATGTCGTGCTGCTCGCCGACGTCAGCGGCTCGATGGATGTGTACTCGCAGTTCCTCGTGCAGTTCGTGTACGGACTCCAGCAGGAGCTCCGCGGAGTCTCGACGTTCGTCTTCTCCACTCGCCTGCACGAGGTGACGGCGATGCTGCGCGTGCGTTCGTTCGATGCGGCGCTGCGGCTGCTCAGCCAGCAGGTGACCGGCTGGAGCGGCGGGACACAGATCGGTGCCAGCCTGGCGGAGTTCAATCGCCGGTTCGCCCGCGAGCGCATCCATCGAAATACAGTTGTCATCATCATCTCGGATGGCTGGGATCGTGGCGAGGTCGAGCGCGTGGGGCTCGAGATGGCGATGCTCGCGCGCCGGGCGAAGCGCGTCATCTGGTTGAACCCCCTCCTGGGCCAGGATGGGTATCAGCCCCTCACGAAGGGGATGGCGGCCGCTCTGCCGTTCTGCGATGACTTCATGCCCGTCCACAATGTGGACTCCCTTGCGCGATTCGGGCGCCACTTGCTCGCCGTCTCGGGCTGAATCACTGGCGCGCCCGGCCTCGAGTGCTGGGGGCAACCCTGTGGACACCCCGGCCGCTCTCTGCGTACAGTCCGACCAACACCCGACGTAACGGCGGGCGTCGAGGGCATGGACGCGCGTCTCCGGACGGGGGGCTTACGTGGACAACGCTTGGCGCTGGTTTTTCTCGGGAATCCTCGTCGGGCTGATCTGCACCGCCCTCGCCCTCGTCGTCATCGATCCAGTTGGACGCCTCGGGTTCCGCGCGATGGGCCCACTTGGGCGCATGGGCATCGCGAACTCCACCCCCATGGAGCGGACGTTTGTGCTCGTGGTTGACGAGTCCGGGCGCGTCGTCTCCGAGCGCACCGAGCTCGTCGCTGCACCGCTCGACGCGCCGACATCACTGCCTGATGCGCCGCCGGCCCCTGCACCGCCCGCGGCGCCAGTGGCACCCGCTGAGGCGACGCCGACCCCGACTCCCGGCCTGACGCTGGCAACTCCGATCATGGCGAAGGTTGAGCAGCCCTCCTTCCTCGCGGCGCGCGAGGGCCTCGCGTACGTCGTGACCCGCAAGCTCGAGTTGAAAACCGTCAACTACAAGGGCGAGGTCAAGACGCAGTCCACCGACGGCATTCGGGACCTGGGTGCGTCGCGCATCGCCGACGTGGACGTGACGGGTAACGGCTCGATCTACGTTCTGGTGGTCGACGGCCCATTCGAGTGGCGTGTGTTCCGTCGGACGCCCGCCGCGACCACCTGGAGCGCCGTCGGGTCCGACTCGGCGAGTGGCTGGCCCGCGGCCGTGCAGGCGATGGCGGTTACCGACGCCGGAGCGGTCTATCTCTCTGCGACCGATCCCGCGGGCGTGTTCCGCCTCGAGGCCGACGGCACCACGCTGCGGCCCTGGGTCGAAGGCGGTCGCGCGCTCGGCATCGACACGATGGGCGACGACTCACGCCTGATGTACGTCACGCCGGAGACCGCGCCGCGCCGCCCCGAGGAGCAGGTGCGCGTGGTGCAGAGCGGTGCGGCGCAGCGCTGGTTCTCGACGTACGGCACCTGCGGTGATGCCTCGCGGCCGTCGCCGTCGCTGCCTCGCGACGTGGCCGTGCTTCCCGTGACGGAGCGTGGGAGTGAGCCTGCCATCGTGGTCGATTCGAACCACGTGGTCTGGTACCAGGAGCGCTTCGGTGCCGGGTACCCGATCTTCGGTGTGCCGTGCGAGAGCGGCGCCGACGCCACTCACCTCAACGGGCCACGGGGTGTGGCGATCGACAACCTCGGCAACGTCTTCATCTCGGACGCGGGCAACGGTCGCGTGGTGGTGCTCCCCAGGCCGGGGGCTGTCCCGACCCCCACGCCAAAGGCCAGGGCGACGGCCAAGGCCGCTCCCGAGGCGACCGCACCGTCCACGCCAGTCCCCAGCCCACCCTCGACGTCCGGGGCGGCGCCGGCGCCGCTGTCCTTCGTCGAGTTCGGGAACCCCGGGGCGTGCCCCCCCGCCGGCCGCTGTCCTGAGGCGGATGTGATGATCCCGAAGGACCTGACGGTTCGTACCGGTGACTCCGTGCGATTCAACATCCGGGCGCAGTCGCACCAGGTGGCGATCTACGCTCCGGGCACTCGCCTGGAGGACCTCAACCGCGAGTTGCGCGGAGGGGTGGCCGGTACGCCCGGTGCCAACGCAGTGCTCATCGACCCGAATAGGCGCGTGGCCGAGTCCCCTGTGCTGCCGTTCGTGCAGCCCGCCCCGGGTGAGTGGGACTGGGATACGCGCGGGCTCGGCCCCGGCGCCTACCTCGTGATCTGCACGTTCCGCCCGCACCTCGATATCGGCATGTACGGCACCGTGGTCGTCCAGTAGCCGGAGCGCCCGCGCGCCCAGCATCGCGCCGCGGCGTTGGTGCTACGATGGTTGGGTCGGAAGGGACACCATTATGCTCGGTAGCCTGGGCTGGCAAGAGCTGCTCATCATCCTGGCGATTCTCGCCCTGGTGTTCGGTGCCTCGCGAGTCGCCGACCTCGGCGGCGCGCTGGGCCGCGGAATCCGCGAGTTCCGGACCGAGGCGAAGGGTGACGCAGACCCGAAGGCGGACAGCGCCACGGCGGCGCCCAAGGGCGAGCCGCCCGCCGGCACCTAGCCCCCTCGTTTTTCCCCGCGCGGCCGGATCGAGCAGCCCCCACCCACGTGTGCTCGCCGGCCGCGCTAAACGCTCCCCCCGCGACATCGTGACGCCCTAGAATCGCGGCCGCGCGTCGAATCGCGCGCCATCGATACGTCCGCGCGACGAGGGGCCGCCAACCAGTGGAGATCCTCCCGGGCCTGCACCAGGTCAAGACGCCGATGCCCAGTCCGGCACTCCCGTACGTGCTGGCCTACATCTTCGAATGTGACGATGGCGTCGGGCTCTTCGATGCTGGATTCGGCACCCCCGAGGCCACAGC